>JBOFJV010000083.1:0-3763 GCA_051657005.1 Legionella sp.
CTTATTGTCGCATTTCCAGTTATTTACAAACTATGCAAAATAAGGGAATAAATCCTTTGGTTGCTGTAGCTATGGCATTGAACAATCAACGTTAGAGTCCAGTTTCTTTCACCCCTGTACGTCACGCAGTGGCGTATAGTGGTGAGTAGTTACAAAATAAGTTTCTAAACTTGCATTTGAATAGCCATAGCCATCTAATTTTAATGGCCTGACCTTTTACTTAATGGAATCAGAAAGACCACGCCATAACGTATAAAATTGTTTGATGGCTGCTGCAGCAACTTCGTTGTCTGCAAAATCTTCTGTCCCAGAGTCTTCAACAGAGGACTTTTTTAGCTCAGTTGCAAGGCGTTTTATGGCAAAACCAATGCTTCCTTCCTTGTAACGTTGTTCATGATGTTTTTTTAATGCCTGCATATAGGTTGCACTGGCTTCACCGGCTATTTCCTCGATATTTAAAAAATAGCGGCCTTGTAATTTGTATTTCACTTCACTTAAATCGGTTTGGAAGTCAGCAAAAACAGCATTCGTATTCACTGCGGCAGCATTAAAAAACTCCACTACAGGAATAAGGCGTGCTTGATCATGGCTTAATATAAATTGTTCAGGATAAAAAACGCCTTCCTCTTCGGTTTCAGATTTGAATGAATAAGAAACTCTGACCAGACTTTTCACATCGGACATTAACAGACGGCAAATGAGTTCGTCTGGAGCCGCGATGGCTTCGGCTATTTTCACACAGAGCTGATTGGTGGGTAAAAATGGTGTGCGTGTATAGGCAAGACTGCTTTTTTAAGCGCATGCCAACGGTTATCAAAAAAGATTTAATTTTTGTTTTTATCTGGTCTAAATCCATTCCTGCTTCGAGTGATTTCGCCAATGCATTGAAATAATGAAAGGTAATGGCCGCATCTACCTTCATGAGTGCGATCGTTTTAGGATCTAAACGAGAAGAAGATGCAAAAGCAGCTTCTTGGTATTTGCTAATTAATGTCCACAAAGAGTCCGAAGTGAGCATAAAATCCTTAAATCCATAAATAATAGCAGATACAGGCTTCTTGTAAATAAATCACTTGTTCTTCTCTTGATTGAATCTAATTGAACAGTGTTAGCTCGATGAGCCGCATACATCTGGCCATTCGGAATGAGGAAATGCCTAGCGCTGTATCGAAGTCCCGGTGTAGGGCCTTCGAGACGAGGCGTTGCAGACTCACCTCCCCTCAGGCAGAACGGATCACGTGTTAGTATAGATTCTTCTGGTCTTCTTTTTTATCTGGCTCTAATGCTCCGATCAATTAAAGACTATCAGATCCTAATTGTAATGTTGATGTGAATTCAGAATCATCTGTATCAATCTCTTTAGAAGGAGCGAATAAAGAAAAATAACGAATTAATTTTTTTCGGTCAAGGGCTGTATCCGCACGAATTGTGGCATACATGCTGAACTCTTCAAATTCCATTGTACTGGCTTGCCCACGATGTGCTTGTTTATCAAATTTGCGGTGGAGATCATTACATACTGCGAGTAACTCATAAATGGTTTGACTGCTTTTTAGCTCCTCATCATCTTTCTCATTTAAAAACTCTTGTCCGAATTGAGCAAGTGACTGGATACCACTATTTTCTTCTATTTTTTTATAACCACCGTGAATTGCAGTAGCGATGCCACGAGTAATTGGTTTTATAAACCAGGCTAGAGGCGTGGTAACCAGCTCAATGGCTCCGCGAACCATGCTGAATAGACCATCGGCAACTCGCCAACCATTAAGCGTAAAAACACCAACGATTACTTTTACAAAACCCATGGCCAGATTACCAATACCCACAAACGGTTGTTTAAAATCTTGTGTCAGTTGATGTGTGCTTTTATAGGGTTTAAAAAAATCGGCAAATAGCTTACCAATTTTCTTCGCAGTATGCTTAAGCGGTATATAGTCCCATTGCGCGAATTTAACGATGTCATATTCGCGATGAGGAAATGGACGCCATTCATGCTCTGCGCCTTTTGCTAACGGATCACGAGTGTAATGATTAAAATAATCACGAATTGCAGGTTCTAGATCGTCATCGTCCTCCTTTACAGAGGCTAGTTTAATGCTACGTATCACTTTCATCGTTTGCAAGAAACTTCTTACTTGCCAGAAACTGTAATTACTGACTTCTTTTATTTTTTTCGGTGAGTAATCATTCACAAACCAATCATGATATGAATCAAGACATTCATCCCTGAGCTCGGTATCTTGAAATGAATCTTTAATTGCTGGTTCCATCATCGTTAAAAAACGCGCACTTGCTTCATTACCGGCATTTAAACCTTTCCAATAAGATAAACTAAGCGCTGCATCCCCTTTTAATATCACACGTGCGTTACCCAGTTTGTTTACTGCTTGTTTCACATGCGCTGCAGTGGTTTCATTAACGCTAATACGAATTGATGCTTGATCTATTTTTTGATCAACCTGATCCGTATCGCGAACCTTATATTTAAGATAGGTTGTAATAAATGATTGGAGATGAGGCGGGAGCTCAGGGGCATTTGGAGTGGATGCTGTTGGCGATATTTTTGCAAAAGGCTTTAATGGATCTCTGGAGGTCGCTTTTTTTAATTGCAGAAAATCTTCTTTGGAAATTACCAGTTGTACGGTTACAGGTGTTTTTCCGTTCTCAAAGTTACCCATATATTCATTGCCTATTAGACCTTTTCTTGCCATCTGTTGGTAAAAGGCTTGTGTATTAATACCAGGGGCTTTTTCTTCTCCATCAATATCAAAGCGAAGTTGCAAGACATGATCGTATACATTCCGTACCTGGTTACCCTTGGGGTATAATGTCTGACCAACCACACTGTGTGTGCCATCAGCGCCAACAATAAGGCGGACATTATGATATTCTTCTGCTATTTTTTTCTTGATCTCATCTTCTTTAACTTCTTGCTTGGTTTGTATTTCTACGCCACTGTCTTGAGCAAGTTTGGTCAGAATTTCTTGCAATGTATTCGTGCGAATATGCGGATCATTTCTTAATTGGGCTAAGAGTTTTGATAAAACGGGATGGTCATCAGTATGAGTAGCCTTCATTATGGCTTCTAAGTGTTGGGGCTGCATGATCAAAGTATGACTTCTTTGATATTTTTCGTATTTTTCAAGAACAACAATTTTAAGTTTGGGGTTTAGTTGTTTCATTCCCCAAGCATTTAAAAGACCAATAGGGCCTGCGCCAATAACGAGAACGTCAGTATCTTTAGCCATTGAATAAAGCACCAAAAAGATTAATAGAGCGGCAATTTTATCATAAATCGCACATATTTAGCAGTAAAATATAGCAATTTATAAAATTATAGGTCAATTTTAATGGCTTTTGAGGGCCTAGCCTCGAATGCAGCTTCGGCATCGTTTTCTGCTTCTTTTTGCTGAAATAAAGCCATTATTTCGTTGCTAGCTGATTGTGCGTTTTGATAAGCTACAGCCAGTTCCTGGCTTGATAATCAGATATGATGTTGTAATCGTTCCTGTGCATGAGAAAAACTGCGGATTTTTCCGTTACTTGCTTGCATTGTAACTACTCACCCCTATACGCCACTGCGTGTCGTACAGGGGTGAACGAACTATATTTAGAAAAAAATCAAAGTGCGCCACGAAAGTGCACGACCGCTAGTAGCTGAAAGTTCTACCGGGAAAGCGCGACCGAGCGCATTTCGTACTTAGCCTTTGGCTGTATGTGGTAACGCGTATGGTTAAGCGTAGGCAAAGGCAGTTGTAAGCCG
>JBOFJV010000084.1:0-2938 GCA_051657005.1 Legionella sp.
AATCACAGAAGGGTGTCATCGTAAAATGAAAATCATTCAGCGAAGAGCTTATGGTTTTAGAAAATTTGAAAATTACAGAGTGCGTGTTAAGGTGCTCTGTGGGTGATTAGAGCTGCCCCCTTAAATGGGAAAGAGCCAAGAATATAAATCATTACCAAATTTTTGAATGTGTGCTTTATTTCCATCGAATATAAAATCAACGCATAAAAGACTAGGCATTTGTTATCACATTGGATTTTACAGATACAAAATGAACTGAAATTTAACATAAAAATGGGTTTAATTGCAACAATATCGCTTCGACAGATTGATCTAACCTAAATTCCGCACCAGAAATTACTTTCTTTAGCCAACTCATAAAAACCAGTTTTAAGTCCGTGCCCGGTTACCCACAACTGAACATTCTCATATCATTTAGAACCCAAGCTGTACCTCTCGCAACACAAGCAGAGGAGAAGTAATTAAGAGGCAGTTGCTTGCAACCAAACGAAACTGACTGCCTCCTAAGTTAATACCATTTGGAACATTACGAGCCTTATCCAAAATAAACCTTGTACAGCAAAAATAGACCGATAATTAAAGTGATTGCGCCACAAACGATCAGTTTTTCTGGTTTATCTATAGTCTTGTTCCAAATTTTATAAACAGTATCCGGAAAAAAGAGTCTAAATAACCCACCGATAAGTATTAACCACGCAAAGACAGTAACGATAACAGAACAATTCATTACCCAAATGTTATGACTAATCACCATTAATAAACCAATAAGAACGGTAATGATGCCAACTAATAACATTAGGTCTCGTTGCCCAATCATCTCTTTCATTGCGGTAACAACAATGTCGCGTCTTACAAGGATAAGTAGACTTACAATCACCAAATACCACCCTAATACGGTAGCTAAAAAATTGGGACCCATGATCATCTACTGAAACAACTACCCTATTCAAATTATAGCTCAATCCCCCCTTCAAAATGTGGTGAATAAGCTAAAACCAACTAAACTTAATATATAACTATTTGGATCAAGGATGCTTAAAATGAATGAGCAATTTACTGCAACTGTTTACTGTAATGAAGAGAGAATTGTGGCCAAAAATGGTAATGATTTTGAACAACTCTATACATGGATGCTCATTCAGGTTAATGGAGTCTTTGGAGAAATTCATGGAGAAATCATTGATAATACAACCAGAGCAGTGGTTCGAAGATTTCGCAAAGCACCCATCGAGTAACAGCAATTCCATTTAAAAAATTTGACTCGGCAAAATAAGTACTTAAAATGAAATCATTTTTTCAAAATGATTTAGAGTAGTATCATGAATGCTGAAGTCAAGCCCTCTTCATTTAATCTATTTTGGCTTCTGAGCTATATTTCGATTGCATCTGTTTCAGCCGCAATCATTACTCCGGCTTTACCCAAAATTCAAGCCCAATATACTTTAAGTCCAGGAACCATTGAATGGATGGTCTCAGCATTTTTAATTGGCTATGTAGTTGGACAATTAATTTACGCTCATTTGGCCAATCAGTTTGGTCGTTTAAAAGCACTACGTTCATGACTGATGATTAATTTAAGCGGTATTTTTATTTGTTTTATCGCATTATTCGTTCAAAATTATTGGTTTCTAGTTGCAGGACGTTTAATCACCGCGTTAGGTGCAGCAAGTGGGCTTACGTGCACTTTCATGTTGATTAATGAATGGTTACCCGCATCCCAGCGAAAAACCGCCATGGCGTATTCCGTGTTGTCCTTTGCACTGGGTATAGGTATCGCTGTCGTGATTGGTGGTTTAATCACAGAATATTATCATTGGCAAGGATGTTTTTGGTTTTTACGCGTACATGGTTTCGTCATGATTTTGGGAACGCATGTATTCAGTGAAACATTAGTCACTCCTAAAAAAATACATTTTTCGACGATTATTCGTGATTACTACGCTGCACTTTCTTCCACACAATTAATTATTTTTTCTTTAGTTGTCTGATGTTGCTCCGTCATCTCTTATTGCTTTTCTGCAGCATGGCCTCAAATTGCAGAAGAATTATTGCAATTATCAGCAGCTCAATACGGCTATTGGAATGGTCTAAACATTGTTGGCATGCTTTTAGGCGGGATTTTTGCCAAACAATTACTCGCACGCTTTTCAACAAACCAAGTGATTGCTATTGGATTTTTGGGCGTTGTTTTGGGAATCAGCAACTTAATGCTCATGTGGTCTCTTGGCAACCACTCCTCATTATGGTTTTTCCTCATTACCGCAAGTCTGTATTTATTCAGCAGTTTATTATTTTCAGGTGGCTCATTAGTCGCCTCCACTGCCATAGCAGACAAAGCCAGTGCTGCAGCCATGATGAGTTTTGTTAATATGTGTTTTGCAACACTCAGTGTGATCATAATGGGCTATCTGCTTGTGAGTCCTCTTTTGAGTTTCATCATCATCTTAAGCGCGGTATGGCTTTTGGTTGTGGGATTGTTATTGATAAAAAAATAAATCCAAGACTCGATGCATCGAAAATCTTTATCCGATCATCTATTACATTTTTATCTCTACAACCCATTTTGATCAAATAAAAATCAATAATCCATCTATAATCAGACCGCACCAGCAAAGCAGGTGGCTTGACGGTGGTGAGCAGCCCCAAGGGCTGCCGGCGATTAGTTCAAACTAACTTTAAAAATTACCTTTCTCATCAGCACCGCTCGTTTTATCGAGCTGCTCCTGGTTTTGAATATATTCCCTAAGTTTAGATTCCTCAAAACCCACGGTAGAAACAGCATAGCCACGAGCCCAGAATCGCTCGCCGTTAAAATTCCTTTTCCTGCCACCAAATTGTCGCGCAACCGCAATAGCACTTTTTCCTTTGATGTATCCAATAGCTTCGGAAACTGAATATTTTGGCGGTATACTAATCAGCATATGCACATGGTCTTGAA
>JBOFJV010000085.1:0-2098 GCA_051657005.1 Legionella sp.
ACTACAACGTGCTAATCGGTTATAGCTTACATCTAATATTAATGGTTGATATCCGCTCACTTTTACTATGGAAAATCCAGGTAAATTTAGGATAAGATTGTACTTCGGCACTTTAATCTCCTTTTGTTCCCTAAATCAATGACTTAGTCTAGACTAATTTGATTAAAGTGCCCCCTTTTAATTGGTGTAGAGCCGAAATATGGCTAAAGGTGAAGTGAAGTGGTTTAATAATGCCAAAGGTTGGGGTTTTATTATTCCAGAAAATGGCGGCGATGATATTTTTGTTCATTTCTCATCGATTCATGTCACGGGTTACAAAACGTTAGTTCCTGGACAAACAGTGAACTACGATGTAGAGCAAGGTGATAAAGGCATTCATGCTGCCAATGTAATCGTACTTGAAACTGAAGAAGTAGAAATGGCTTAGCAAAATTAACGCATTATTCGTTCAGGTAATGGCGTCAACTTAAGCTTAATCGTAGCCTGGGTGCAGCGCAGCAGAACCCTGGTTTATTGATTTGACTCAATCCCCGGGTTCCGCTGCGCTGTACCCAGGCTACAATGATCTCTTGAGTTTCCCACTATTGAGTGAGCAGTCATGTCAAATTTGAACTTATTTTAAACAATTACTGAATTAAAAACCGTCTTCATGTATCATGGCTGTACCTTATTTAAAGTCATATAATACTGATGAAACGTGGTTTGTTACTCATTAATCTTGGCACTCCTAAGAATTCAGATACAGCATCTGTCAGGAGCTATTTACGCGAATTCCTGCTCGATAAGCGAGTTGTTGATCTGCCTGCTTTGCTACGTTATGTGTTGGTTTATACGTTTATTTTACCTTTTCGCGCGAAACGTTCCGCACGTGCCTATCAAACCATATGGACCGAGCAAGGTTCCCCTTTATTATGCCATAGCCAAAATTTAGTAAACCAAGTGCAAAAAACTATGGGTTCAGAACAGATCATCGCCTTGGGAATGCGCTATGGTAGCCCCTCTATTGAAACGGCTTTAAATCAGTTAAAACACTGCGAATCGATTACCGTATTACCCTTATACCCACAATATTCATCCGCAGCTACTGGCTCATCAATTGAAGAAGCGCTTCGTATTATTTGCTCTTGGGATATCATTCCATCAATTCAAATCATCCGTGATTTTTTTCAACATCCTGCGTACATTAAGACGCAAGCGCAAATCATAAAAGCCCATTATCAAGAACAAACCTATGTCCTTTTTAGTTATCACGGAATACCTGAACGTCAAATTACAAAAAGCAGTTGCAATACGCTTTGTACTGAACCATGCCCTACGCTACATGAATACAATCAAAGTTGTTATCGAGCACAATGTTATCAAAGCAGCCGTTTGTTAGCAGAAGAACTGGGTTTATCTACCAATGAATACAGCACCGCCTTTCAATCAAGACTGGGTAAAACACCCTGGATAAAGCCTTATACCGATGAGGTGCTTATGGAACTGGCTGCAAACGGAATCAAAAAACTCGTTGTTGTGTGTCCTTCGTTTGTGGCTGATTGTTTGGAAACACTCGAAGAAATAGGAATTCGAGCCCAGCATCAATGGAGAGCACTTGGTGGTGACGAATTATCAGTTACTCCTTGCCTCAATGCCGAGCCCTCATGGATAAAATCCATTGTCGAAATAACTCACACACCCTCTAATCGCCAATCGAGGAATATTCTGTGAATCATCATTCAGTCATCCGTAAAATTTGGAGTTTCAAACCGATTAAATCCAGGATCGTTGGCTTATCAAGCTTGTTGCTCTTATTAGGTATTTATTTTTATTCCATTATCCTGCGAAAACCGCTCAATATCCTGCTCTAAAAATCGTTGAAGTGATAACCATCGCCCCAACTCATATTGAAAAAAAAATAAAATTGATAGGAACAATTCTACCGAAACATGCAACCATCCTTGTTGCCAAAGGTTCAGGAGTCCTCGATACGATCATGACTTCATGACAAACAGTAAAAAAGGACGATTTAATTGCCAAAATGTAACTACTCACCCCTATACGCCACTGCGTGTCGTACAGGGGTGAACGAACTATATTTAGAAAAAAATTGAAAAAA
>JBOFJV010000086.1:0-13450 GCA_051657005.1 Legionella sp.
TTTTACTATGGAAAATCCAGGTAAATTTAGGATAAGATTGTACTTCGGCACTTTAATCTCCTTTTGTTCGCTAAATCAAGGACTTAGTCTAGACTAATTTGATTAAAGTGCCCCCTTAATTGGTGTAGAGCCAATTTTCCGTTTCACTGGTACTGAGAGCCTATTAAATAATGATGTGTTAGAAGAGGTAATGCAGCCGCAAAAAGTAAAGTCAAGTTAAGTTAATCAGAGTACTAAATTACGCATCATTTCATTGTGTTTCTTTGAGCTGTTTTATTGTCTCATTTTAATGTTCGCTATTTGGCGAACATTAAAATCCAATGGTGTTTTTTAATTAATCATCATGGGTTTGGTAATGACAAATTATCATGACAAATATTAAGTGCCTATGATACTCTCTAAAATTTTCACTATTATAGACTTCAGATTGTCGATAGAGTCAAAGATTTATTTGTTGGGAACATGTGCATGAGAAGAGCAAGAGCAAAATCAAAACCTAATCCAATACCTCAAACGACTCAAATAGAAAATTTAAGTCACGATGGAAAGGGTATTGCCCGTATTAATGGTAAGGCAACGTTTATTTCTGGAGCATTGCCTGGTGAGGTAGTGGCGTTTCAATATACAAGGATCAAAAAAGATTTTGATGAAGGCATATTATTACAGGTGCTGGAACCATCTCCCTTACGCGTTGAACCTAAATGCCAGCATTATTCCCTGTGTGGCGGGTGTTCGCTACAACATATGAGCGAAGCGGAGCAAATCCACTTCAAACAAGATCAATTGTTGGATTTATTAACACGTTATGGTCATACCAAACCCCAGAGTATATTGCCTCCTCTAATTGCAAGTCATTGGAATTATAGAAACAAAGCTCGTCTAAGCGTACGTTATGTCGAAAAAAAGCAAGCGACAATGGTTGGATTTCGAGAGCGCAATAATCCACGTTTTATTACTGAAATTACTCAATGTCCCGTGTTAAACGCAAAATTGGATTCAGATATTATTGCACTTAGAAATTTAATTGATTCAATGGATGATAAACAGTGTATTGCTCAAATAGAAGTGGCAGCAGGTGATAATGAAGTTGCACTCATTTTTCGAAATTTAAATCCTTTAAATGCTGAAGATGAGTTGAAAATTCAAAACTTTGCTGAAGCCTATGAGTACAAAATTTTTCTCCAACCCGGTGGTCATGAATCGGTTTATTGTTTTTATCCACCGCAAGCCAATGAGTTTTTAACGTATCAATTACCGGATTATCAAATTACTTTTGCGTTTCATCCAACCGATTTCACGCAAGTGAATGCACCGCTAAATCGCTCTATGGTTACACTTGCGTTACAACTTATGGACTTAAAAAAAACAGATATAGTGCTAGACTTATTTTGTGGGTTAGGTAATTTTTCACTGCCTATGGCTAAATTTGCCAGCCGAGTATTGGGTGTTGAAGGCAGTGCAACTATTGTTGAACGAGCGTACATGAATGCTAAAGCGAATCATCTTGATAATGCAGATTTTTATGCCGCAAATTTAGATGATGTCAATGAAGTAAGGAAACTGGTCCAGCAACCTTGTAACAAAGTCTTAATCGACCCCCCGCGCTCTGGTGCGCTTGAAATAGTGAAGCAAATCGATTTACTTAATCACGAACGTATTGTTTATGTATCCTGTAATCCCGTAACATTAGCACGAGATACAGATATTTTAGTGAATCAAAAGGGCTATGTATTGATAAAAGCAGGGGTGATGGATATGTTTCCCCATACAGCTCATGTTGAGTCAATTGCTTTGTTTGAGAAAGGATAAACTCATGGTTAGAGTCAAAGATAGTATTCCACTTTGTGCAGATGGCAGCATTGATGTCGAGTTATGGCTCCATCAGCTAAGCTCAAAAGGCTATTTGGATAATCTAGAACTCATTCGTGGTGCATGTACTTTAAGTCAATTTGCAGAAAAGGAGCATGCGACAGAAACCGGACAATCGTGTTTGCAACAAGGTCTGTCAATGGCTGATCTGCTTGCGGATCTTGAGGTCGATCCAGAAACGTTGGCTGCAGCGATTATTTTTGAGAGCGTCCATTATGCTGACATCTCTATCGATGACGTGGCAGAGCAGCTTGGTCCTAATATTACAAAATTGGTAAAAGGCATTGAGCGCATGAGCGCAATGCACAGTTTTCAGTCGTTAAATAAGTACCCGCAAAATAAACAACAAATTGATAATATTCGTAAAATGTTATTGGCTATGGTCGATGATGTTCGTGTTGTTTTGATTAAACTGGCTGAGCGCCTATGTGTCTTGAGAACTGCTTCGCATTTATCTGAAGAATTACGAAAGCAGTTAGCCACAGAAGCAATGGAAATTTATGCACCGCTCGCGAATCGTTTAGGGATTGGAGCAATTAAATGGGAAATGGAGGATTTGGCTTTTCGTCATTTACATCATGAGGATTATAAAGCAATAGCCAAAGGTCTAAAAGCGAAACGTTTGGAACGAGACAGTTTTGTCGATGCGATTGTGGATCAATTAAATGAGCATATTAAAGCTTCTGGAATCGATCATTTTGCTGTTTATGGCCGTTCAAAACACATCCATAGCATTTATAAAAAGATGACCCGCAAAAATGTGTCGCTTGATGAGATTTATGATGCAACAGCCGTGCGCGTACTCGTAGATACAACTCACCAATGTTATGAGGTATTAGGGATTGTTCATACGCTTTGGAAACAAATTCCTGCAGAATTTGATGATTACATTATTAATCCTAAACTCAATGGCTATCAATCATTGCATACAGCGGTTAAAGGTTCTGAGGGTAGAGTATTTGAAGTACAAATTAGAACATTCCATATGCATGATTTAGCTGAGATGGGTGTTGCTGCACATTGGAAGTACAAAGAAGGTGGCGTCAAACAAAAAGAGAGTCATGAGCGTAAAATCGAATGGCTTCGTGATGTATTGGCTTGGCATCGTGAAATGGCAAGTAATAAAGGGGTGCCTGAAAGCAGTACAACCGAGTTTCTTGAAGACCGCGTTTATGTATTTACACCTGATGGTGATGTATTGGATTTACCACAAGGTGTTACTCCGTTGGATTTTGCATATCATGTGCATAGTGATGTAGGGCACCGATGTCGCGGGGCGCGAATAAACGGCCATATTGTACCGCTTACCTATCAATTACGAACAGGTGATAAAGTCGAGGTTTTAACTGGAAAGCAACTTAAACCTTCGCGCGACTGGATCAATCCCCATTTGAACTATTTAAAAACTTCTCGAGCAAAGGCGAAAGTATTGCATTGGTTTAAAATGCAAGATTACGATCGCAATATTCTCGAAGGACGGGAGCTGTTGGACAAGGAATTAAAATCGTTGGGGATAAAGAGTGATAAACTGCATGAGGTTGCTACAGCACTTCATTTTAAAAAGCTCGATGATCTTTATGCCAATCTGGGACGAGGTGATATCAAATTAGGACAAATTGTCAGTAAGTTGGCGCCTCCAGCACCTTCTGAACACCATCTCGAACGATTCGTCAAGCCACAATCGAAACCTGAAGTGACCGGCGGTGACTTACGCATTGATGGTGTCGGAAATTTATTAACCTTTATGGCGCGATGCTGCCAAGCAGTTCCTGGTGATACTGTGGTTGGTTATATTACAATTGGACGCGGGGTTTCAGTCCACCGCCAGGATTGTCCTAACATTATTCATGCAAGCGAACGGCAAAAGCAGCGTTTTTTGCAAGTCAGTTGGGGAAGCGCTACTCGCGAAAATTATGTCGTTGATATTTTAATCAAGGCTTTTGATCGTTCAGAGCTCTTAAAAGATGTCACTTCATTGCTAGCCAATGAGAAAGCACATGTTTATGCACTGCAAACTCAAAGCAACAAACATGAAAACATGGCTTATATTACGTTAACAGTCGATGTCGATGGCTTGAATAGTTTGTCGCGATTATTGACAAAACTAGAGCAAATACCCAATGTTTTAGAAGCAAGAAGACAATTGTAACGTAGGAATGGCAGTTCACGTAATGGCGGCAACTTAAGAAAAAATGGCACTGTATTATTGTAGCCTGGATGCAGCGCAGTGTAACCAGGGGGTTATTGATTTGACTCAGCAACCACTGGTTCCGCTGCGCTGCACCCAGGCTACAAAAATTATAAAATAAAACCAGCTACAACAGCTCTATGTTCACTCAACAAAACATTATAAGTGCGACAAGCTGCGCCTATGGACATGCATTCCATGCCTATTCTTTGCTGTAATAGCAGATTCATGATTGACACCGGTGGGCGTTTTCCGGTATGTTCATGACCAATGATGATAATTTCCGGTTTAAATTGAGTTAGTAAGTTCATATAGTATTCATCAATCTCTTGATCATCTTTGATTGACAGATCACTAATGATTTCTTCTTTATAAACAATTAAACTTCGTTCATAAATAATGGAATTAATCTGAATTTTGTTATCACTATAAGCTTGTACTGCATGTAGTTCGGCTGCTTCTAAATTAATATTCATCTTTTGGAGGTTTTTGAATTACAGTGGCTGTAAGTATACTACAGAGGTCAATATTATGAATCAATTTCCACGTATAAATCGTTTGCCATCCTATGTTTTTAACACATTGACACAGTTCAAAACTGAGGCACGAGCGCGTGGAGAATATATTATTGATTTTGGTATGGGTAATCCCGATCAACCCACGCCACCACATATAGTGAATAAACTTATCGAAGCAGTACAAAGGCCTGATACTCATCGATACTCCATGTCTAAAGGAATTACTCGCCTCAGACGTGCCATGGCTTCATGGTACCAACGTAATTACGATGTGATGTTAGACAGTGAAACAGAAATACTGGCAACGATTGGTTCAAAAGAAGGTTTGGCCCATTTAGCCTTGGCAATTAGTGGTCCAGGCGATACGATTTTAGTACCGGATCCTGCTTATACCATCCATACTTATGGGTTTATTATCGCAGGCGCGAATGTAAAACAAATTCCTCTTATTAATGAAACTCAGTTTTTAGACTCTATAGAAGACACTATTAATAGAACTTGGCCTAAACCTAAGGCTTTAGTGATAAATTTTCCGGCTAATCCAAGCACTCATTGTGTCGACTATTCCTTTTTTGAACGGATAGTTGATTTAGCTAAAAAGCATGAAATTTGGGTAATTCATGATTTAGCGTATGCTGATATTGTGTTCGATGGTTACAAAGCACCTTCTATTTTACAGGTTCCAGGAGCTAAAGACATTGCTATTGAAACCTATTCTATGTCCAAGTCATACAATATGCCTGGATGGCGTGTTGGTTTTGCCTGTGGTAATAAAGAGTTAGTTGCGGCGTTAACTCGAATTAAGTCTTATCTCGATTACGGTACTTTTACGCCAATTCAAGTTGCCGCAATTAGTGCATTGGAAGGTTATGATGATTGCGTGCATGAGATTCGAGAGCTCTATGAACGACGACGTAATATTCTTTGTGACGGCTTAAATGAAATTGGATTGGATGTTGAGCGTCCTAAAGCAACCATGTTTGTCTGGGCTCATATCCCTCAGCATTATCAGCATCTGGGCTCACTTGAATTCAGTAAATATCTATTAAAGGAAGCACAAGTTGCTGTTTCTCCTGGAATTGGTTTTGGTCAGCAAGGAGATGGATACGTCCGTTTTGGTTTAATAGAAAATAAAGATCGCATGCTGCAGGCGCTAAGAAACTTAAAGGCTTTATTTCGTAATGATGGGCTGATTAAGGCTTCATAAGTATGCATATTATAATTGACTCAGACTGTGATGTTGTTCCTTCTGAAGCAAAACCATTTGTTTCAGAAGGAAATGCATTACTCAATTTGTTGCTGAGCCTTAATTATGATCGTAACGATCCACCCTATGCCGATTTATTAAGGTCATGCCACAATCTCAATGGTGAATGGCTCATCTTTAGTCCTGTTCAGTGGGAGGCTACCCATAATGATGCCATGATTTTTGCTTTGGGTAGTGGGCTGCAACTTCAAGAAGATATAGTGAAATCATGGTTTAACGTATTTTCGGAATATTGGGCAGAAGAAGGGATCTCACTGCATTATCATGATCCAGTAACTTGGCTAATGAGTCATGATAAAAAATATCCTTTAAATGCAAAACCCGTTTCTCGTTTGTTAAATCAATCCTTAATGCCTGAATTAGCACAACTTGATACGACTATGTATTGGCAAAAATTTATTACTGAGTGTCAAATGCTGTTTGCCTCTAAACCTAATTCATCACCAATGAATGGTGTATGGATTTGGGGTGGTGCAAAGTTAAAAGAAAAAATGTCCATCACTATATGTACTGATGCGCATTACATGCCTCTGGCAAAAATGTGTAGCAATAACGTGACCTTATATAGCCATGCCACACCACTTAAAGACCAACACATTTTATTACTCACCGAGTTTTCTATGCTCAGTGAACACCATCAAGAAGAATTAAAAAAAATGCCTGTTCATTGGTATTGGAATAATACGGCTTATACCATCGATTCAGGCAGGTTGATAGTTAGTTTGTGGAGAAAACTGATTCATGCTGATTAAACAACGCCCTCAACATGCACACACAGTAAGTTTACCTAATATTCCTGATGTGCTTCGACGAATTTTTGCAACTCGTGGAATTACTGATGCTGCTCAATTGGATAAACAGTTACACACTTTATTACCTTTTGATCTTTTAACAGGAATAGACGCTGCTTGCTTGCGATTGGAAAAAGCCTTACGTGCACAGCATCGAATTTTGATTATTGGTGATTTTGATGCCGATGGAGCCACCTCTACGGCACTCGCGATTACCGCGTTGAGTGCAATGGGTGCTCAATTTGTTGATTATTTGGTCCCAAATCGCTTTGAATTTGGTTATGGCTTAACACCTCAAATTGTCGATGTTGCGAGCAAATGGCAACCCGGATTAATTATTACCGTAGATAATGGTATTACGAGTTTTGAGGGCGTTGAACGAGCGAATCAGTTAGGTATTGATGTTTTAATTACAGATCATCATTTACCTGCAGAAATGCTTCCTAATGCATGTGCTATTGTGAATCCGAATCAGCAAGGATGTGCTTTTCCCAGTAAATCCATTGCTGGAGTCGGAGTTATTTTTTATGTCATGCTGGCTTTACGAAGACATCTGGTGAACGTTCATTGGTTTCGCGAAATGGATGTACCTGAGCCTAATATGGCAAGTTTTTTAGATTTAGTCGCTTTAGGCACTGTCGCTGATGTTGTAGGTTTGGATCAAAATAATCGCATCATGGTGAATCAAGGGATGGCACGGATACGACAAGGTCATTGTCGTGTGGGAATAAAAGCGTTGATTGAGGTATCTGGACGAGAATGTTCTCGTCTAAGAGAATCCGATTTGGGTTTTGCTATAGCACCTAGACTTAATGCGGCCGGGCGATTGGATGATATGGCCTTAGGTATTGAATGTTTAATTACTTCCGACCTCCAGCAAGCGAAAAATTATTGCCAACAATTAGATGAGCTTAATGAAGAGCGAAAGCAAATTGAAACCAAAATGAAAGAGCAAGCCATGTTGGCTTTAGAAAAATTGGCATTGAAAACTGATTCAAGTAATCATCTTCCTATTGCCTTATGTCTTTTTGATAAAACTTGGCATCAGGGCGTGATTGGTATTTTAGCGGGGCGTGTGAAAGAGCGCTATCATCGCCCAGTCATTGCATTTGCAGAAGTTAGCGATGAGGAGCTTAAAGGGTCGGCACGATCAGTTCCTGATTTAAACATTCGTGATGTACTGGCTGCAATAGATAAGGATTATCCGGATTTAATAAATAAGTTTGGTGGGCATGCGATGGCTGCTGGTTTGAGTATACACCCTAAGTCACTTAATACTTTTCGTGAGGCATTCGTTGAGGAGGTGAACAAGCATCTTGATTTGTCGCAATGTGAAGGAGAGCTGCTTACTGATGGGCCATTACAGCCGGAAGAGTTTAGTCTCGAAACCGCACAAATCATACATCAGGCTGGACCCTGGGGGCAGCAGTTTGCAGAACCTGTTTTTGATAATGTGTTTGAAATCCTCGATCAGCGTTTAGTAGGAAAAAATCATTTAAAAATGACTTTGGCAACCACGCAAGGCAATCAACAAGTTGATGCGATTGCTTTTAACATTGATTTAAAATCCTGGCCAAACTATAGGGCAAAATACGTTCATGCTGCGTACAAGCTTGATATTAATTTTTTTCAGGGAAGGACGCGTTTGCAGTTGCTAATCCAGGCGATGAATGCTGTTAATCAAGAATAGTGTAGTGCGGCCTGGGTGCTGCGCATAGTCGTCAGGCTGAAAAAGGATAAAATAAAGTAACTTATTGAAAACAATGACTTTCCGTTTAAAATTTTTTAATTCGATCGCTCATTAAAAGTAGGTTGGGTCTTGAGGTATCGATACATATTTTGCAAGTAGGTTTTTAGCACAAAATCCGTCGTTGCGAGCCGTAGGCGAAGCAATCTAGCGTCCTTTTGTGCTTCAGATGCACTGATTCGCTTTTTTATGGGCACTGGATTGCTTCGCCCGCGGCTCGCAACGACGGCATAATGCACCTATAATATACTACTAAAAATAAGTGCCGATACCTCAAGACCCAACCTACTTTTGATTGCATTTGGTTCTTAGCCTGACGGCTATGTGGTGCAGCGCAGCGGCACCCGTGGTTCTGAGTCACATCAATAAACTCTGGTGCCGCTGCGCTGCACCCAGGATACATTATCTGCCAGCAAGTCATCACACATACTACTCTTTGTATCAATCAATGAATATCAGTTATAATAGTTTCTTTTGTGTTCACAGATAGTAATTGTGTCAGATATTTTATTTTCACCATTAGCAATTGCGCCAATGATTGATTGGACTTACAGTCATTTTCGAGTCTTTATGCGTATGTTGGCTCCGAATGCACTTTTGTATACCGAAATGCAAACAACAGGTGCCATAAAAAATAATCCTGCTCGTGCATTACAATTTAATCCTCAAGAGCATCCCATTGCAATTCAACTCGGTGGTTCTGATCCAAATGCTTTAGCTCATTGCGCGCAACGGGCTGAGCAAGAAGGTTACGATGAGGTGAATCTGAATTTAGGATGTCCTAGCGATAAAGTGAAAGCAGGACAATTTGGTGCATGTTTAATGAACGAGGCAGAACGTGTTGTTGACTGCATTAAAGCGATGAGGCTTGCAACTACGATTCCAATTACAGCAAAAACCAGAATAGGTATTGATCATCAAGACAGTTATGAATTTTTTAGTGATTTCGTACATCAGTTAATCGATGCTGGCGCGCAAAAAATTATCGTGCATGCACGTAAAGCCTGGTTGAATGGTTTAAATCCAAAGCAAAATCGAACCATTCCGCCAGTTCATTATGATTATGTGTATCGATTAAAAGAGGAAATCTCACATATTCCCATTGTTATTAATGGGAATATAGTCAACTTAAACGAAATTAATCAGCATTTACAGTATGTAGATGGGGTCATGTTAGGCCGTTTGGCT
Source organism: Legionella sp. (assembly GCA_051657005.1). Lineage (GTDB taxonomy): Bacteria > Pseudomonadota > Gammaproteobacteria > Legionellales > Legionellaceae > Legionella. Next base: position 9,569 of record JBOFJV010000086.1, read on the forward strand.
TGTGATAATCCTTTTCAAATTGCGCAAATACATCGAGCTCTTTATCCTGAGGCTCTAAAAAATACACGCAGTGCCGTATTGACGTGCTATTTATACTATTTGCTTGAAGAATACACTAAAGGTGTTTCTTTACGTTTACTTATCAAACCTATATTTAACCTGGCTTTTGGATTACCTGGCTTAAGCCAATGGAAAAAATATTTGATGCAGATTTTACAAACGAGGGATCTTGCTTTATTTCATCAATTAAGCATTTATTTACTGGAAATCGAAAAACAGGCACTGCTTTGTTGAACGCTAATATAACCCTTATAGAGCGCCAACTATTGGCTAAAATATTGTATAATATGTAAAGAAACCATGAAAAATGATATCTGTTTTGTCAAATTCATTTAAAACCTTTTGTTCTTGTGTTTTTTACTTGGTAGTGCTCAATACAATAAGGACATCCATGATATGACGATTTGCCTAAATTGATAGGTATTCATGGAATTTTTCACCGAATTTTAGTACATTAAACAATTTGTTATTGAAAAATCTCCAGAGGATTATTTAGGCCATGCTGAATACGTTGATTAAGAGAATGTTTGGAAGCCGAAATGAGCGTACATTACGGCGTATGGAAAAGGCAGTAATGGCAATTAATGCATTTGAGGCGCAAATGAAAGCACTGACTGATGCTGAGTTGGCTGCCAAGACACAACACTTTAAAGCCAGTTTTGCTGAATGTGAAAGCCTCGATGAGCTGTTAGCTGAAGCTTTTGCAACAGTAAGAGAGGCATCGGTACGTACATTAGGTTTACGTCATTTTGATGTGCAATTAATTGGTGGAATGGTATTGCATGAAGGAAACATTGCTGAAATGCGTACAGGGGAAGGTAAAACATTAGTTGCTACCTTACCAGCTTATTTAAATGCGATTAGTGGGCATGGTGTTCATGTTGTTACTGTAAATGATTATCTTGCCAAACGCGACAGCCAATGGATGAAGCCTGTATTTGAGTTTTTAGGATTAACTGTGGGCGTTATTTATCCAGATATGCCTCATCCTGTCAAACAAGAGGCGTATAGATGTGATATCGTTTATGGAACAAATAACGAATACGGCTTTGATTATTTGCGCGATAATATGGCATTTAGTCTTGAAGATAAAGTACAGCGCGAGCTGAATTTTGCCATCGTCGATGAGGTTGACTCGATTCTTATTGATGAAGCGCGTACACCATTAATTATTTCAGGCGCTGCTGAAGACAGCTCTGAATTGTACATCAAAATTAATACCTTAATCCCTCACCTGAAGAAACAGGAAGAAGATGGTGGAGAAGGAGATTTTACTGTTGATGAAAAGCAAAAGCAGGCACATCTTACTGATGCAGGCCATCAACATATAGAAGAATTACTCATCAAAGCAAAATTACTGGATCAAGGAGAAAGTTTATATCATGCCAGTAACATTATGTTGATGCATCACGTCAACGCAGCATTGAAAGCGCATGCAATGTTTCATCGTGATATCGATTATATTGTTAAAGATGGCCAAGTTGTTATTGTGGATGAGCATACTGGTCGCACGATGCCTGGACGACGATGGTCTGAAGGACTACACCAGGCAGTTGAGGCGAAAGAGGGCGTATCCATTCAAAATGAAAATCAGACTCTTGCTTCAATTACGTTCCAGAATTTTTTCCGTATGTACAACAAATTATCGGGTATGACGGGAACAGCCGATACGGAAGCTTATGAGTTGCAACAAATTTATAATCTTGATGTGGTTGTAATTCCTACCAATAAACCAATGGTTCGAAAAGATGAGCCTGATTTGGTTTATTTAACGCAAAAAGACAAGTTTGAAGCGGTTATTGTGGATGTTCGTACGTGTATGGAGCGCAAGCAACCGGTATTAGTGGGTACTGTTTCTATTGAAGCTTCTGAATTTTTAAGCCAACTTCTTAAAAAAGAAAACATCAAGCATCAGGTACTTAATGCCAAGTTTCATGAACAAGAAGCACAAATTATTTCTGAAGCAGGTCGTCCGGGTTCGGTCACTATTGCTACAAATATGGCAGGCCGAGGAACTGACATTGTTTTAGGTGGAAGTTTGTCTGCGGATTTGGCACAGTTACCAGAAACTGCGACTGATGAAGAGAAAGAATCAGTGAAGCGAGTATGGCAACAACGTCATGATGAAGTGCTTGCTTCAGGAGGGCTAAGAATCATTGGTTCTGAGCGTCATGAATCGCGTCGTATTGATAATCAGCTCAGAGGACGTTCTGGACGTCAGGGTGATGTGGGAAGCAGTCGTTTCTACTTATCTCTTGAAGATAATTTAATGCGAATCTTTGCTTCGGAACGCGTTGCTTCCATGATGCGTCGTTTAGGGATGAAGCCTGGTGAGCCTATTGAACACAGCTTGGTAACCAAAGCGATTGAAAATGCACAGCGTAAGCTTGAAGGACATCATTTTGATGTGAGAAAGCAGCTTTTAGATTACGATAATGTTGCGAATGACCAAAGACAAGTCATTTACACGCAACGCGCATCCATTATGGAAATGACGGACACTGAAGAAGCAGTCGACATGATGCGAGAAGAAGTGATTTCTGGCCTGATTGATACGTACATTCCACCACAAAGTCTGGAAGATCAGTGGGATCCTAAAGCATTAAGCGATGTTTTATCAGATGAATTTAAAATTAAGGCTCCTGTATCAGAGTGGATTGATGAGGATCATCATATTCAACCTGAACAAATCAAAGAAAAAATTCTTGATTTAGCTGCAAAACAGTATATTGAAAAAGTAAATCAAGCCAGCAGAAATACAATGTCGCAGTTTGAAAAGTCTGTAATATTACAAACTTTAGACAATCAGTGGCGTGAGCATCTCGCTGCGATGGATCAATTGCGTCAAGGGATTCATTTGCGTGGTTATGCACAAAAAGATCCCAAGCAAGAATATAAGAAAGAAGCGTTTACGTTATTCACTTCCATGCTGGATAATTTAAAATACGATGTCATTCGACTCATTTCTTCTGTTGAAATTCAAAATGAAGCTGATGTTAATGCTGTTGAGGAACAACGACGGGCTGAGCAAGTAAGCAAGATGAGTTTACAGCATGGTGATTTTTCTGATGTTAATGAAGAAGAGGCTCAGACACAAACATATAGACGCCAAGAGAAAAAAATTGGACGAAATGATCCTTGTCCGTGTGGCTCTGGTAAAAAATATAAATCGTGCCATGGAAGTCTTGCGTGAAACTAACAGTCGCTGTTTCTGTGATTCTTGATGCACAGCAACGTATATTAATAACCCAACGTCCTTTGCATGTTCCTCATGGAGGATGTTGGGAGTTTCCTGGCGGTAAAGTTGAGCAATATGAGCTGGCTCACGCAGCGTTAATCAGAGAAATTCAAGAAGAAGTTGGACTTGAGGTTCATGAGTATCAATTGTTAGGCTAAGTGAATCACCAATATCCTGATAAAGCAGTGACATTAGTTATTTTTCTGGTGACGGAGTTTGTTGGGCAGCCTGTATGTAAGGAAAAACAGTCAGACCGCACCAGCAAAGCAGGTGGCTTGACGGTGGTGAGCAGCCCCAATGGCTGCCGGCGATTAGTTCAAATTAACTTTAAAAATTACCTTTCTCATCAGCACCGCTAGTTTTATCGAGCTGCTCCTGATTTTGAATATATTCCCTAAGTTTAGATTCCTCAAACCCCACGGTAGAAACAGCATAGGCACGAGCCCAGAAGCGCTCGCCGTTAAAATTCCTTTTCCTGCCACCAAATTGTCGCGCAACCGCAATAGCACTTTTTCCTTTGATGTATCCAATAGCTTAGGAAACTGAATATTTTGTCGGTATACTAATCAGCATATGCACATGGT
>JBOFJV010000087.1:0-6926 GCA_051657005.1 Legionella sp.
ATCGGTTATAGCTTACATCTAATATTAATGGTTGATATCCGCTCACTTTTACTATGGAAAATCCAGGTAAATTTAGGATAAGATTGTACTTCGGCACTTGAATCTCCTTTTGTTCGCTAAATCAATGAGTTAGTCTAGACTAATTTGATTAAAGTGCCCCCTTAATTGGTGTAGAGCCGATTTTCTTTATATCAGCAAAGTACTTGGTATACAGTAGGTAACTTTGCTGCAGGTGCGGCTGCAGAGGCTAGAGACGCATCAACATGCTGGTATAATCCTGCTGGGTTGTCGTTGCTTCGCGAAAAACAGGTTGTTTTCAGTGGTGTTGGTTTATTTCCCAGTTTCAAGATGAATGGAACAAGCAGGTATGTTTCTGAAGCCAATTCAGTTGTTGAATACGTGCAGGATTTCAAAGGTATTAGCCCTGATTATAATGGTTTTGTTCCTTCATTTCATGCTGCATTACCACTAGGTGAACGCACTACCTTTGGTTTCAGTATGGTTTCTCCTTATGGTTTAGCCACAGATTGGTATCCTTATTCTCCAGTTCGTTATGCAGCTACTTATTCCGAGGTTCTAGTGACGGATATGTCGCCTGAGCTTGGTGTTCGGCTTACGGATCACTTTGCATTTGGTGCAGGGTTGGATTTGGAGTGGACGCGAATTAAGCTGAATCAGATGTTTGGGGCGCCCACTTTGCTTAAGGAGTTGCATGAGAATCAGATGTTGCTTGATTCTTTAAGCTATAATAAAGGCTCTTCATATGGTGTTGGTTTTCATGTTGGTGTCATGGGTATTTTTAATGATGCGCATACACGTATTGGTATCAATTACCAATCCAAAGTACGACATGTACTTTATGGACATAGTCGTTTAATTGGCCCATTGGCTAATAATTTTAATTTATTAGGACACGTCACTCCATCTGGCGTATGGCAAAATAACGATTTGTTTAGTAATCCAGCTTATTATCCCGATGTGCTTGCACTCAGTGCTTACCAGCATGTGAATGAGCGATTGGCACTATTGGGAAGCGTGATTTATACCGGTTGGCATGTCATCCAGTCCATTCAATTAAATAATGCAGTCGTGCATGATAGTACGGATACACCATCTGGACCTGTAGTGTCACAAGCAGCTGCCAATTTGAATTCCCCTCAAAATTTTCGGGATACATGGACTGCTGTAATTGGCGCGAATTATTATTTGACCCCTAAGTTAATGTTTCGTTCTGGTTTTGGGTATGAACAGACGCCAACGACGAATTCTGCTCGAGACGTTCGATTACCCGATCAAGATCATTGGATTATTGAATTAGGTGCCCATTATCAATGGCGAGCCAATATGGTGGTTGATATTGGCTATGCACATGCATTTGCAGCAAGTACTTTAGGCGTCCACTCAACAATCCCATTTTCTTCAACTTCTTCATATACGGTCGACTCTCATAGTGACAGTTATGGGGCGGATGCGGTGGCCATGCAATTCACTTGGGTCATTGATAAAACTACTGAGGCTACTAAATAGTTTAAGGCGTAACCTTAAGATAAGAAAACGATCACTGGTTACGCTTTTTTGCGGTTTTACTTTGCATTATGTACCACAAAATGTTTGATAAACGCGTTCGTGAGGTAAGGGGATGGATTGCAAATGATCGGTGTCTTTTTGTTGTGGGTAGGGCTTTTTTAATACGGCTAAAAGAGCATCCAGTAACGTACGGTCTTTGTTGTCAACGAATTGGTTAATTGCATTTTCAACCAGATGATTTCTTGGAATATAAGCTGGGTTGACTTGATTCATTTTGGTTTTTAATTGAGTCATATCACTGTTTTGTTGTTGGATACACGCTAACCAATCAAAGACCCACTGTTTGCTGCTTGGTTGCTCCCCCATGGCTGTGATTAAGTGGTTGTTCTCCTGCTCTGAATCAAGGGCGCTGCTCATAAGACGCAAGGTATTTGTATAATCAGGTTGATGTTGTTGTAATAAAGTGAAAAAACGTTGAGTGAGCTCCGCAGTTTGTGTATTTTCAGCTACCAATCCTAATTTATCACGCATTTTTTTATGCCAATAAAAGTAAAAGCGATCGGCAAATGAGTGAAGTATTTCTTGCAATTGCTGGGATGCTTTTTCATTTTTTGCGAATAACGGGTGTAACGCTTGGCTAAATTGAGCGATATTCCATTGTGCGACCGAATCCTGGTTGCCAAATGCATAACTACCTGAATGATCAATGGAACTAAATACGGTTCTAAAATCAAACTCATCCATAAATGCACAGGGCCCATAATCGATGGTTTCACCGGAGATGGTCATATTGTCAGTATTCATGACTCCATGAATAAAGCCTACACCCATCTATTCTGCGATAAGGTATGCTTGTTGTTCCACAACAGTTGCAAATAATTCGAGATAGGGATTTTCCTGGTGCAACACCTCATGATAATGCCTTTCGATGGTATAATCAGCCAGTGATTTTAATAAATGTTTGTTCTTTTGAGCGGCGGCATATTCAAATGAGCCGACGCGCAGGCTACTGGAGGCAACCAGCGTTAATAAACCTAAAGGCACATGACCATTTTGACGCTGGATTTTTTCTTCACTGGCAATTGCTGCCAAACAGAGCGTGGTTGGAATTTTTAAGCCATTCATGTCTTCATTAATAATGTATTCGCGTAATACAGCAGAAAGCGGTGCCCGCCCATCGCCTAAAATGGGAACGTAATAGCCAAATTGATGTCATGCATAGGCTAAGGCAATACTTTGCAGATGCTCAGGAAGCCAATTCCCTGCATAAAATGCGATTGACTCTTTTTCCAGAGGCGTAGAATCATCTGATATTCCAAGAGAAGAAGCCAATTCGTGATTGAATTGAACTAAATAAGGAGTGCTAATTGGAGTAGGGGCAATGGCCTCATAAAAATCGGAGGGTAATTTGAGATAAGAACTAAGCTGGATAGTTGAAATCAAATTCATAAGAACTCTTTTTGAGTAAATGGTTCATAAAATCCTTTTAGATAAAGGATGTTCTTTTCTTATTATAATCTTAAAAAACAGAAACCTTCGATTAGTGTATTAGCCTATAAATTAATAAAGCAGCACGCTGAGTTTGCATGGGCAGAGAAGGAATGTCTAAACACTCTTTGGTCGAATGAGCTCCAGTACCTACTGGACCTAATCCAGCTAATGCACCGTGAACCATAGCGCTGATGTGAGAAATATCACCTGCTCCTCTTAAACCTGGATCTAATCTTTTTACCAAGCCATATCCCAGGTCTTCGCTTACTTCACTGTATTTTTTTAATAGCGTTTCATTAGCCAGTGTTGGTGGCATGCTTGGGATCCCTTCCTGGAAGGTGATGGATGCGGTTGTGCCTGGTAAATGCTTTGCAACAATAGCGGTTATTTTTTTCTGAGCTGTTCTTTTTTGTTCTTCGGTAATAAAGCGTAAATCTCCGTTAGCCATCGCAGTTCTTGCGATCACATTGCCTTTTCCAAAAGCATAGCCTCGTGCATTATTGGGATCATAATTAACTGCAGTACCGCCTAAAATAAGGCCAGGACTAAATGATAAAAAGCGCTCACCAGCAAGTTGGGTACGCATGGTATCTAAAATACGAGTTAATTCAAAAATTGCTCCATATCCTGCTTGTTTTTGAAAAATTTCTGAGGAGTGTGCTTCATGTCCCTGGGCTTCTATCGTCCAATGCGCAATGCCTCTGCGCTCAATTGTTGTCGTATCGGAGGTAATTGACCACTCAAAATCCAAGGCAATATCACTCTTTTGGGCGGCATCAATTAATGGTTTTCTTGAAATAGTAGTGGGTTTACCCGCATCCTCTTCATCACCTGTTAATACCACAGTAATGGAAGCATCATCCAGTGCATGTACTGAATGCAACGCTTTTAAAGCATAAAGAATGACGACATCGCCCCCTTTGTCATCAATAACACCTGGACCTGTTGCTTTATTTCCATTGCGTTTAAAATGTTGAAAGGGACTGTTTTGGGGAAAAACCGTATCGAGATGACCAATGAGCAACAGCTTTTTTCCTTTAGTTCCTAGACGCGTGGCAACCAGTGTTCCAGCACGATGCATATTGGGTGGCTCATCAACCCAAGACGTTTTAAATCCAAGCGCGTCAAATTGATGACGTAAGATTTCTCCAACGTGATGAACTCCGGAGTGGTTCATTGTGCCACTGTTTATGTTAACTAATTGTTCTAATAATGAAAGTTGCTCTGGTGCTTGTGTCATAAGGTACTGGGTAATTTGATTTTCTGTTGATGGCGTGTCTTGGGCATGGATCATTAAGGGCAGAAGTAAAAGGAAAAAGTAACTACAAACACGTTTTTTCATTATATTTTATATTCCTGGAGTCTTAAGTTATGGGTGTCAGGTGATTGTTATACAATGTTTGTTTTTGAAAAACAATAGAAATTGTAAGATTGATGTTTTATTGTGCGTTTAAAATCCCGAAATCGTGTGTTGTTTTACTGTCTTCTCTTGTTCTTCAGTAATCGTTTGAGTAATTGTATTAAGCCCCCCGTAAGGATTCATTAAGTGGGCTAAACGACCTTCAGCAAGTGCTGCCTTTTCTGCATCAGAAAAGGGCAAAACCTTTTCTTGATCGATCATGTTTTTTAGTTGGGTTGCAGCATTTATTTTTACTTCTCTGCTTTTATTGTTCAAATAATCGGTGCCACAAAACACATCGTGTAACCAATAAATTAAAGACATAATCCCTAAGAAATTATAATGAAAGCTCCACTCAGTTTCTCTTTCCTGGATATACTCTTCAATAGCATTGCTCAAATCTGAAAAATCATGCGTTTGCGTGGGTGCTGTTTCTGCAGCGCTTTTCAACATTTCTTTTTGAATCAGTACGGAAGCAGGCTTCACTATTGGCTTAGTTTTTATTACAGGCTCAGTGGTTTGTTTTCTTTTTTCAGATTTATTTGATTTTAAAATAGAAAGAGTTTGTTCACATGGTAAATAACCTTGTTCTAATAGCTCCATAAAAATGAGATCGCATCGTTCTATCAGTCCAGCAAAATTTTGCGAATTATTGCCTTGGTCCAAAAGAAACTGAGCTGCTTCACGAAATAAAGTTAGGCTTGAGGCAAATTTTTGAGAATCCGTGACTCCACCCATTAATGTCTCAAGAGGAATCTTTCGTTTGAGCTGCTGCTCCACTAAAAGAACAATCGCATAATAGTTCTTAAAAAGTGGTTCGTTTTGGAGGTATTCACATGCTTCGTTTAAATCAGCAATACCACACTGCTTTGCTGTTGAACTGAATCCAAGTTGTTTCAATTGTGGGAAAATATACCATATCCAATGGCTTATTTTTGCTCCGGCCTTAATTTCCTCATAAGCACGTGCATATGAAGTATACCCTTAGCCTCGCTGTGCTTTTATAAAACGCTGGATGTCGCCCATTAGAATCCTTTGTAAACTTTAGAGGAAGATGTAGCATGGTGCAATGTAGCGGAACCAGGGGTTCTGAGGCCAAATCAATAAACCATGGTTCCGCTACGCTGCACCCAGGCTACGGTTCTGTGTTAGATTAGCATTCCTCTTGAATGGATATGCAGCAAGAAATCGAACCCGTTACTTCATTACTCTTCTTAGTTCTGCCTCTTGGAGTCGGGCAGCAAAATCTTCATCGCTCTCATCTTTATCCGCCTCTGCAGTATCGATGGCATTCACGTAGATTTTATTTTTAACATTAGCAAATAAGCCTTGAGTTGATGCAGCGTGAACCAGTTTTTCAAGATGTTTGCGATAGTATTTTGCTTTATCTTGCTGTGCTTTGGCACTGACATTTGCAGTAATTATTTGTTCTTCTTTAACGGGAAAAGCAGGTTCTTCCTTCATTGTTTTAACGCGTTTTCTAGAAGAAACCGTTTCATCAATACTTCGTTTAGATGGAGTAATGTGTGGCTCTTCCTTTTCTTCTTTTTTAGTTTTTTTACGCGACGTATCCTCTGCTGTATCACTCGTTCGTTTTACATGTGTACTCTGTGGTTTTGGTGGTGATACGTGCTCCTTGGGTTTGGCTTTAGGCAATTGGTCTACACGCGTTGTCCAGTGTGCGTTTCTTTCATTATTTAAGGTAATTGTCTGGTATTCTGGGACAGGAACACCGTTTTCTTTATCCACCACATGCAAGTTGACCTCAAGTTCTGCAGCAATTTCTTTTAAATAACTATGTGTTGCCCATCTTCCTTGGGTTTTTATCTGTTCTGCTCCTTTTAAAATGATGGAGTCAGGGTTTACTGCTTCACCTCTCATTACGTCTTTGAGTAACACGGCTTTAACATGTGCATTTTCTATTTTTTGTATTTGATCAAAGGGTTGGTCTTTAAGTTTAGGCCGAAGTGAGCGTGCAGTGTTTTAGGCTAATTTTACAACTGCAGGGGATAATGCCAGTTCATTAAATTGGCTAATCTTTTCAAGAGTTTCTTTTTTGTATAAATAATGATGTACTAACTCCATAAATTTACCGTAAATAGTCGAGCCTTCGATGGTGGTTTGTTGGTCTTGCAAGGCTGTTTCTATTTGGATTAGATTCAGTAAATCGCGTTTGTTTGCCTGAACCGTAATGCTTCTTAAAGACATTTGCAGTGTCTGCAAAAGGTCGTTGTTATAAGCATTAGGTGAGTAATATAACTTATTTAGTAACTACTCACCCCTATACGCCACTGCGTGTCGTACAGGGGTGAACGAACTATATTTAGAAAAAAATTGAAGTGTGCCACGCAAGTGCACGACCGCTAGTAGCTGAAAGTGCTACCGGGAAAGCGCGACCGAGCGCATTTCGTACTTAGCCTTGGGCTGTATGTGGTAACGCGTATGGTTCAGCGTAGGCAAAGGAAGTTGTAAGCCGTAAGCCGCAAGGTTGAAGTGATTGAGCTCCGTT
>JBOFJV010000088.1:0-9686 GCA_051657005.1 Legionella sp.
TTTTGGCCTCCATGGATCGCCACCAAGACGTTATCTTTTGTCACGACAGCGTTTCTTTCCCCTTCGAGGCTTTTATGATCTTGGTGGATCTGCAAGGGTGCTTCTAATGCAGATTTTGGGCCGTTCAGTTAATTTTGAAATTTAACACAAAAAAACATGTCAAGTATTTTTTGATTTTTTTCAATTTTTTCTAAATATAGTTCGTTCACCCCTGTACGACACGCAGTGGCGTATAGGGGTGAGTAGTTACCATTAAATAAGACAAATGGCTTGATGTTCTTCACAAATCCTCAAGCCATTGAGAGAAGTAAGCTCAATTTTTTAGCTGTAAATTGTCTTTAAGCGTGCTTGATTCAATTGATCAAAAGCACGTTTGGCTGGTGTAAAATTAGGGTATTGCGTCACTAAACGTTGCAAAATCATCCGCGATAATACTTCATCACCTTGATTCCACTCATTTAATGCATCCAGATACATTAATTCAGCAGTTTGGCCTGCAGCCTTAGGTGCTTTATTCATCAACACGGGTTCGACAAAACTTACGCGCGCTTGTGTCTGCGCTTCTAACCGTTGTAAGACTTTACGGGCTTGCACACTGCCATTGTCACTGGCCTGCTGCAATAACTGATTTCCTTTTGCAACGGAACGTTCACCGGCAGTCCCCTCTAAATAATAAGTCCCTAATTGATATTGGGCATACGCATTTTGGCGAATCGCCAATTTTTGATAAAGTTCTGCGGCCATTTTATGGTTCTTCTCTACGCCTAATCCATAATGATACATGCGTGCCAATGCCAACATCGCTTTTTCATTCCCCTTATCTGCTGCTTGTTGGTAATATTTCAATGCTTCGTTAAAGTCAAGTTTGGTGATTACACCCGTTTCCGCTAATAATCCCAACTGATAAAGTGCATTGGCATTACCTAACGCAGCTGCCTTTTTATACCAGGATAAGGCTTGTTGTGTATCACGAGCTTGCCCTAAGCCATTAAAGTAAATTGCGCCTAATTGAGTCATGGCCTCATGAACATTTAATGTTGCCGCTTCAATAAATAAATCTCTGGCTTTTTGATAATTAACCGGGGTCCATTTTCCATATAAATACATCAACGCAAGGTTGTATGTTCCTAATGGATCATTTTTCGCAGTTGCCTGCTCGTATGCTTGTAATGCTTGGGGATAATTATCGTCCACGGTTTCATCAATAAAACCTAACGCAACGGAAGCTTCAGGTAATGCTGTCGCGGCTTTCTGATACCATTGTTTCGCTAAATTATAATCAGGCTCACCATTCTCACCCAATTGATAGAACTGACCTAAAAGATATTGAGCCAGTGGATTACCTTGCTCTGCTGAGTCAGTATACCAGCGTTGCGCATCGGCTAAGTCAGGTGTAACACCTAAGCCTTTCTCCAACATAAACGCCAATTTTAATTGCGCGTACTGATCTCCTTTTTCAGCAAGCCCAGTATAGATTTGTTTTGCTTGCTGCATTTTTTCTGGATCATAATTTTCTGCTAAATAATAATCTGCTAAAACGATTCCAGCGTGACCGTTGCCTAATTCATAAGCACGGATCAAATCAGGTAAAAAGTTGTCTCCTTTTTGTTTTTGCAATACGGCCATATTAAAAGCAGCATAAGCAAATTTATCATCAACAGATTGCTGCAACTGAGTGATTCCTTTAGCCTGATCTTTCGCAATGCCTTTACCTTCTGAGGTATAAGTACCTAAAATAAAATCACTGACTGCATTTTTTCCTGCTTGTTGATACCAAGTGATTGCTTGTCCTGGGTCTGTGCTCACCCCAATACCACGATCATAGAGTAAACCGAGTAATAGTGCGGCCTTATCATTTCCATTCGCAGCTTGTTCTTTAGCCACTAAAAATGCTTTTGCTTGACGTTGTTTGTCTTGATCCATTGCATTATAAAAGGCCAGCGGTAATAAAGCTTGGGAAACACCCCTATCTGCAGCGCCTTGATACAATTGGCGAATCATCGATATTTTGTGTTTTCGAACATTGACACTCAAACCGCTATCATTTTCACGAGCTAAAATATCTGCCAATTCATATTCTGCAGGACCATAATTATTTGCTGCAGCCAGATACAACATAGACAGTGATTGTTCCTGATTCGCTTTAATGTATTCTGTACCATCTGGCCCAGTAATGCCTTGGGAAAGAATTCTGGCAAGTACGTATTGAGATTTTTTATTTCCTTTAAATGCTGCATCTGTTAAATCATTCAATGCCAATTGATAATCATTTTTATCTTTGGCATGTTGCAAATAGAGAATACCTAAAGTGTATTCTGCTCCCAGATGCTGTTGTTGTGCTGCATTTTGATAGAAAATAATTGCTGAAGCATCATTTTGTGTCACGCCTAAACCGTATTGAAACATTTGTCCTATTTCAAACTGTGATTGTGCATCACCTAATATCGCTCTGGAATACAAATTATTAAACACAGACATAAAATTAAGCTGTGCTTGCCATCCTGGAGTCCATAAATCCATTAAACTATCTTGTAAATGATCATCATAATCATAATAACTTGCATCGATATAAGGTGTGGGCAACGCATCATGCTTTAAAACCGGGCTGTTTACCCTATCCACCGATGCAAGCTGTTTGTTTAAAGGATAAATAGGATAGGTCCATTGATTGGCTTGGAAACCAGGATTTTTACGTAACAATGCATCATAGTAACTGGTGATAGGAACATCATTAGGTTGCACCAATTCAAATTGTGGTTTAAAAATAGATTGGCGTATTACTCTTTTAAGTCTGGGGGCTTGGTTATAAGAAAAATCACCGAGCACGGAAGGATTATGCCAGGCACTGAAAATTCCTTTCATTTGAAAATCGGTTTGTTCTAATTTATCCGTTACCCCATTGCTTAGCCACAATGCCGCTTGCGCTAGAGCAGCTTCCTGATTTTTTGCACTTTCATCTTGATACGCTTGATTGAGCCATTGTTTTGCTAAATTTTGGTCTGCCTCTACGCCAATTCCCTTTTGATACATTTCAGCAAGCTCGCGTTTGCCTTGAGTTAACCCGTCTTGAGCTGCTTTTAAAGTCCACATAAAAGCAGTTTTAGGATCATGAATTGGACTTTTTTCTTGCAAGTAAACATGTGCCAAATCCAAATAGGCTTCATCAGTTTGTTGGTTGCCTGCTTTATTAAACCATTGCAATGCTTGATCTTTTTGATTGTTCTCTAAGGCCAATTTGCCTAAAGCAACCATCGCTGGAGCAAACCCTTGTGCAGCCGCCTGGGTTAATAAATCAAGGCCTTTATGTTCATCTTTTTCAACCAACTTCCCTTCAATATACAGTGAACCTAATTTTGTCACAGCTTGAGGGTTTCCACTTGCAACCGCTTTATTTAACCAGATAAGACCTAATTTATTGTTCGAGGAGTTTCGGCTGTTGATAAAATTATCTGCTAAAGTAAATTGGGCAATTGAATTACCATTTTTTGCCGCATTAATGTAATAACGAGTGGCAGTATCAACGTTTTTCTTGACACCGACTCCATACATATAAGCTGCTGCGGTAAACATTTGAGCATCGACATCACCGGCGTCCGCTGCTTTTTTAAACCAGACAAGTGCTTGCTGTGGATCTTTTTCATGCAATAAAGAATATTTGGCCATAATTTGAATTGCGGGCAAATACCATTTCTCAGCGGACTGGGTAAAGTAGCGTATCGCCAATTGGGTGTTTTTTAATTGGCCATATCCATAAAGATAAATTCGCCCAAGATAATAATCAGCAATCGGGCTTTTTCCTGCTTGACTCATTAAAGGTTCTATTGCCTTATTATAATTACCTAATCGATAAGCACTGAAATCATCAGCAAAAGCTTGTTGGCCAGCTGATGCAGCGAATAAACATACCCAAGGTACTAGCGCTTTCATGAAAATTCTCCCTCTTTGTACAGCAATTTCACCTGAATTTTTACTTATTATTTGTTCAGATTTATACCCCAGGTATTATGCCATAATGTACTACTTCATTAACGGCTCCATTTCGTGTAGTACCATCTACTATCCAAAAATTGCCTTTATTATTCAAACCAAATTTTACATTGACGTATTCACATACTTTAATTGTGTCAGCGCAATCAATAATTTTTCCATAAGAAGTTTTACCATCACCTAAAGTACAAATAAATTTGACTGAAGGCTGTCCGATAGCTAATGCAGCCCACTGATTGCCACCAATAGTATGATTTACTCGAGTGGTGTACTCGCTGTCCTCATCACGCATTTGATATAAGCTCACTGTTTGAGGCAATTTATTAAAAAAGAAATATAAGGATTGCAAGGCTCCTTCCTTTCCTGGGAAAAGAGATAAAACTTTTAAACTTTCTTTATAACCTACTGGCCTACACCCTATAGGAAACCGAGCTTCGTCTTTGGCAGCCTTCGCTTGCGCATCCTCAGCTTTGTTCTTTTTAGGTTGAGCAGCCGCTTCAAGAGAAGTAGACAGGACCCCAAATAAAAGCACCATTGAAATTGAAGTGAATTTTTTAATTGTATTCATTTTTTTCTCACTCACTGTCATTTATTGGACGGACAATAACGGTTGTACCCATAAAATTATTGCGTTCACTGGATAGCTCAACAAAATTCTCGTTTAGCCATTTAGCATCCTGAGTCAACATACGCACACAACCATGGCTTGCTCTCACACCAGGAATGTCTGGTGAACCATGTAATGCAAATCCTTTATGGAAAAACATACAAAAAGGCATCTTGGCGCCCCCTTTACCGATAGGAAACACAGCTGAGACACATTTTTCGTTTTCTTTACTGAATACTCGGTAAATACCAGTTAAGGTACGGCAAGAACGATTGGCATCAGGACAGCGGTCTCTTCCAGATGAAATAGGCCCCCATTTCACGAGGTTACCATTGGCATCATAAGCCCCATAGGCTAACTTATCCTGATCCACAATAATTTGCTTTTGATGTTCATTGTCGATTTTGAGTGGAAATGGAGCTACATCAAAAACGCTGAGATAAGCCAAGTTTTTTGGCACGGCAATGATCTTACCTGCCCATAAAGGGTTATAAGTTCGATTCACACGTTGCACAATATCGAGTTGCTCCGGATTTGGAAATAAAGTTTCCCAACTCTGGCCCGCCTCAACTTTGATGCAATCATATTGTGGATAGCCACATAATCCTGTGCCATAAAAATTCGCGGCCTGTGTTGTAGAAACCATGAGTAACATCAATATGGTTGGAATTATTTTTTTCATATGCCCCCCTCTCACCATACTTTTTTCTTTTTATATGCAAGATTTGTGCTTAAATATCAATTTTTTATAATTATTATTTGAGCATATCTAAAATAAGTGTAGTACGAATACTGGAATTTTTGCTAGAGGTAGGAAAAATTATATTTTTATCAACACCTGCAAATCGAAACGATTTGCAGGGACAGCTCATGATAAAGTATGTGTTGCTCTCTTATACCAAGGTCAACTGCTTTTAAAAGCTTTTTATAGAGTGTTTGGAAATTGCGTGGAGCAAACCAATAATATTGAGTTTAAAAGGGAATAGAAATCATGGTTTTCCATGAGTTAATTCATTGACTCACTTTATAATGCAGCTCAGTAAAAAACTATTCCCTATTACCATGAAAAAACTGAAAAATACGTTGCGCCAGGTGTTCATTGATCCCTTGAACTTTAGCGATTTCTTCCATTGGGGCTTTAGCTAGCTCGCGGATCCCGCCAAAACGATGAAGTAAGGCTTGCCGACGCTTGGCACCAACCCCTTCGATATCTTCCAATGTTGAATCCAATCGCTTTTTTTGTCTTTTTTTGCGATGAGCGGTAATGGCAAATCGATGGGCTTCATCGCGAATATGCTGGAGCAAATGCAATGCTTTGGAATCATCAGGCAAGATCAATTCACGTGCTTCATGCACTAATATCAACTTTTCCCAACCGGCTTTTCGTGTAGGACCTTTTGCAACTCCGAGTAAGACCACATTGGTAATACCCAAAGAGTCGAGTACTCTTTGGGCGACGGATACCTGCCCTTTACCTCCGTCAATAATTAATACATCAGGTAACGATTGAAGTTCAACTAGGCGCTTAAAACGGCGGGTAATCGCTTGTTCCATAGCCGCATAATCATCTCCAGGAGTAATGCCTTCGATGTTAAAGCGTCTATATTCTTGAGGGCAAGGACCTTCATGATCAAACACGACACACGATGCAATTGTTGCCTCACCCTGGGTATGGCTTATGTCAAAACACTCCATCCGTTCTATGGGATGATTCAATCCTAAAAATTGTTCGAGTTCATGGAAACGAGATTTCATTGTCGAATGTTTCGTAACGTATTCCGCTACTGAAACACGTAAATTATTCCGGGCAAAATCCATCCAGCGTGATTTGATGCCGCGAGGATTGATTTGAATTTTACATGACTTTCCGCGTTGCCGCGTTAAGGACTCTTCTAATGAGTTGTGATCGTATAAATCGTGATTTGTAATAATGAGGGCAGGAATTTTTTCTGGAGTGTCTAAATAATAAAATCCAATAAATGCAGCAAAAATTTGTTGCCATAAATTATCTACAGACCGATCCTCATCAAGTCCTGTCTGCGGAACGGATGGAAAATAGCTATGGCTGGCTACGACTTGGCCTTCACGAATCGTGACACATTGAACGCAAGCAAAACCAGGACTTACCTCAATTGCAATCGCATCTGCATAGCCACGTAATTGTAAAACACCCTGTTGCTCTTGTACCAATCGCAAACTTTTAATCTGATCACGCAAAAGTGCGGCTTCTTCAAAATTCAACTCACTAACCGCTTTATCCATTCGTTTTGCAAGTTCATCAAGCAGTAATTGGCATTTACCTTGTAGAAATAGCATAGCATCTTGCACAGATCGCCTATATTCTTCAGGAGTACTGTAGTTCACACAAGGTGCCGTACAGCGCTTAATTTGATACTGCAAGCAAGGCCTTGAACGTGCATGAAAATAACTGTCACGACAATTACGAATTTTAAATACTTTTTGAATGGTGACTATCGTTTCTTTTACGGCAGCGCTGCTGGGATAGGGGCCAAAAAAATCACCAGACTGCGGTTTTTTCTTTGAACGATAACTCTCAATACGCGGAAAATCAGGGTGATTGGAAAGATGAATATATGGGTAGGATTTATCATCACGCAACAAAACATTGTATTTTGGTTTTAGTGTCTTGATTAAATTACTTTCCAAGAGCAGTGCTTCAGTTTCACTACGTGTCACTGAAATTTCAATCGAGGCAATTTGACTTACCAAAGAACGAGTTTTTATGCCAACATCCTGTTTATTAAAATAGCTGGTAACTCGTTTTTTCAGATTCGCGGCTTTTCCTACATAAAGCACATTACCTAACTCATCCAGCATACGGTATACGCCGGGCTCATTAGGTAATTTAGTAAGAAATAATGTTAATTCAGTGGCGTTATTCATCTAGATCATCATGTTTGTGTTGTAGCCGCTGCAACTTAAGCGAAAATGACCCTGTTGTATTGTAGCCTGGGTGCAACGAAGCTAAACCAGGGATTCAGAGTCAAATCAGTAAACCCTGGTTGCGCTTAGCACCCAGGCTACAATTAACTCTTAAGTGATTTACATCGGATTATAATTTCATTAAAGAATGCATCTTCAATCATGTCAATCTTCTGACGCCAGATCCATGGGATTTTCAATAATTCCATGTTTCAAAGCCAGGTAAGTCAATTCCACATCATTTTTGATGCCTAATTTCTCAAATGTGCGGTATCGATAACCATTAATCGTTTTCGTACTCAAAAAAAGTCTGTCACTAATTTCTTGAACGTTCATGCCAGTTGTAATCATCAACATGACTTGCATTTCTCGCTCAGATAATACGTTGAAAGGTGAGCTCTGTGCTTCTTCAAGACTATTAATTGCGACTTTTTGCGCGATTTCAGCACTCAGGTATTTCTCTCCTTTCGCCACTTTACGTATCGCAGCCGCCATTTCTTCAGCACCCGACTCTTTCGTCAAGTAACCCATTGCGCCTAATTGCAAAACACGCGTCGGTAGCACATCAGAGCACATCGCAGTTACAGCAATGACTTTAACATGAGGATTTGATTTTTTTAGGCGACGTGTTACTTCCCAGCCATCAATACCAGGCATTTTCATATCTAAAAGAACAACGTCAGGAGAATGTTGCTTTACTAATGTCAAAGCTTGTTCACCGCTTTCCGCATCAGCAACTACTTCTACGTCCGACATATCTTCGAGTAATCGTCGAATCCCCATTCGAACCAAGGCATGGTCATCAACAATTAGTACTTTAATCAAATAATGCTCCTTGACCAGAAACAGCCAATGAACAACTAGGTTGCTCGATGTTAACAATACTGGCTGTTCATTACAATATACTCAATAAATTTGAAAATATTATTTTTTCTGTTTTTACGTCTTACGAAATTTTAAAGAAATACGTTCGGCATTTTTTTAGAGCTTCACCACTTCCCGAATCTTTTTAAAATCTCTTGGGTTTATATTGTATCAGCACGCTCTAATATGAATATTAGGATTATCTAGATCTACTGTAAAAAGTGGCGGAAACTCACCTAATTCTCGAGTCCGTGCCAAGAGCTCTGCAATATTAGATAAAACAAAATCATATAACACTTGGTAATTATTAATTACAAAATAAACCGGTTGTAACATATCGATCCGATAAGGCATACGAAATGCAGCAACAGGGTCAAAGAGCACTCTCATGGGTACATCACTTTCTACACAATATACCGTCTCACTAATGGAAGACAATATACCCCCTCCATAAGCACGCAGCCCCTGTACACTGTTAATTAAACCAAATTCCACTGTATACCAAAACATGCGCTGTAATAAGGGCCAATCAGACTCTGGGAATGTTAAAACCTTGCGCGCATAATCATAAACAAACTCAGCATACACTTTATCTGTAAGCATGGGACAATGGCCAAAAACCTCATGAAAAATATCAGGCTCTTTTACATAATACAATTCCTCCTCCGTGCGAATAAACGTTGCAACTGGAAAATATTTTTTTGCCAATAACTCAAAAAACTCCCGGGCAGAAATTAATGCGGCAACTGCTGATACTTGCCAACCTGTCTCTGCTTTAAGGAATTTATTTAAATCAGGAAGTTGTGTAATTGCGGCTGACGAGATATTGAGTTTTTTTAACCCCGCTATAAACTCATCACACGCTCTTCCTGGAATTAATTTCATTTGTCGTTCAAATAAAATATTCCAAATTTTATTTTCTTGCGCAGAATAATTCACAAAGCCTTGAGCGTCCGGTACATGCGCTACATAACGGCTTGAAAACTCCATAATTTCTCCTTTACTCACAATAAATCAAAACACATGACTGCTTCAGATAAGGTAAGTTGGTAATCCCCCCATTTTTAACCGAAGCTAAAAGTAGAGGATTAGGCAACTAGTGCCAATTTCTGCCTTGGAGGAATTCCTCCAATAGCAGTATTTAGACGTTCATTGTTGTACGTCCATAACCATTGTGTCGCATGTAGTTGTACCTCAGCAATACTTTGAAATAAATATTGGCTTAACCAATCATACCTAACCGTACGGTTATACCGTTCAATATAAGCATTTTGTTGTGGGTTTC
>JBOFJV010000089.1:0-4944 GCA_051657005.1 Legionella sp.
AATTTCAAAATGGTGTCAAAATTTCTGTACGAAGCCAAGAGGATAATATTTAAATGGCTCAATAGGCGGAGTCAACGCAAGTCGTTCGACTGGAATAAATTCGACCTATTCGTAAAGAAGCATCCACTACCAGATGCAACAATAATACACCGATTGTTCTGATTGATAAGGTATGAGTATGTAATGAAATTGTCTTGAGACCATTGCCTTAGTAGGGCACGATGGGTTCTAAATGGGGGGGGCCAGGTGACTGGTTAACTCTACCAGCTGAACTATTAAAACCGTTTTCTGTGTTGAAAAAAACAGAGCATGACCGTGATTTTAAGACCTTGTCGCAAACATTATTTCAGGTTACCGAAAAACCGCGTACTACAGCCCAAGAGCGGCAGCAAAAACGCTTACAAGAGCAAGTTGAAGCAGCACAACGCAAACTGGAAAGAGAGTGAATGTTTGTCGGTTTGGACACTATACGTGACCTAGCCAAACAGTTCACTGCACCTCCTGTGCGTGAGCATATGCTGAATCCTTTGAAAAGAGTCAACGCCGCAATTGGCGCGCTAAGTAACATGCAGGAATTCCTGATAGATTATGGGTACCTTATTCCCGATCTTCCTCATAAAACCATGCACGATTGGGTTTTACATCATGTAAAAAGCGGCAGACCGGATCTGGTGAGCCTTTTAATCGCCCACCACCAATTAAATGATGCCCTGGAATATAATGCCGGTCACCTCTTGCAGCACCTTGATACAATCAAAGATTATGCTGAAGCGAGCTTTTCAAAACATCTGACCAAAGGTTATGAAGCATTAAGAGCGCTGAGAAATTATATAGAGCATGGCAATCCTTTAATCGACATGCAAGATCTTGACCTGAATAAGGATTATCCTTATTCATTCCAACGTCAAAAAATCCTTGCCCCTCAACTGGTTGAATTAATTTTTAATTTATTACCGGATCTGCTCCAAATAAAACAAACTATGGAAAAGCAACACGTAGTGAATACAACCCCTCATCTTGGTGCCCCGGAAATCATCCAAAAACCCGCTGACTCCTCTAAAAAACCAGGAGGTCAAAATAACACCATATCTCCTTTGGTTGCAAAAAGCATTTTTGCAAGTTCTGAAAATATAAAAAGCAACCATCAGAAAGAGCTTATTCCCATGGTTGCTTCAAATATGATCGTGTAGCCTGTAAAAAATGGTACGGTCGCGTAGCCTGGGTGCAGCGCAGCGGAACCCGTGGTTAGGGATTGACTCAAAACCCCTGGTTACGCTGCGCTGCATCCAGGCTACACTGATCCATTAAGTTGGCGCCATTACAAGAACGTTTACCGGCTCTTTTTGTCTAAACCTCTGCTTTTTCCGTAGCATGAGCCAAATTGACTCCAGGCGCTTTTTGTTTAAAATGTTTACGACAAGTTGATGAATACATGTCATTGCCACCAATAACTACCTGATCACCTTCCGTAATAACATCACCATACTCATTTAAACGTAAAATCATTGTGGCTTTACGACCGCAATGGCAAATTGTTTTGAGTTCAACAAGTGCATCTGCCCAAGCCAAAAGATATTGGCTGCCTTCAAATAACTCACCACGAAAATCCGTGCGCAAACCATAATCTAACACAGGAATTCCAAGTTGGTCGGTAATTTCTGTTAATTGCTGAACTTGAGCTCTGGTTAAAAATTGTGCCTCATCTACCAGCACACACGCATATTTTTGGTTTTGAATCAGCACTTGTTCGTACAAGTCATGTTCTGCATTAAAAATTAATGCTTGCTCTGATAAACCAATACGAGAATGAACAGTTCCGCATTGATAACGATCATCGATCGCTGGAGTAAACAATAAGGTGTTCATGCCTCGTTCACGATAGTTGTAACTGGATTGCAAGAGCACGGTACTTTTCCCCGCATTCATTGCTGCAAAATAAAAATAGAGTTTTGCCATAAGAATTGTGTGTTTTTGAAATGCGTCCATAATAACACTTTCTTATTTTTTGAGTAGATATCCCTGAAACGCAATGAGAATAATTGCTTCTCAAAAAAACTGTGTTTTCCTGTTCACACTTGCACTAGAATGAAGTAGCCTCTAAATCTTAATGAGATCATCATGAGCCTGAAAATAAAATCATTATTTGCCTTTTTAATCATGCTTGTTACGACGTCAATAAGCCAAGCAGATGTTTTACTTAAAGACGTCCAGGGCCATACCATTCCCTTTTCATCACTTAAAGGAAAATGGGTTCTTATTAATTATTGGGCCGGTTGGTGCGCAACATGTATTGATGAAATTCCCGAATTAAATCGCTTTTACCAAAAACACAAAAAGGGCCCAGTAGCTCTCTTTGCCGTCAATTACGATGGATTGCCTGTAGGGAAGCAAAAACGACTCATAAAAAATCTCCATATTCTCTATCCCTCGCTCACCACAGATCCTGCATTTGCCTTAGGGTTAGGTGATATTGTGGGCGTACCAGTCACTTTTATAATCAATCCACAAGGAAAAATTGTCGATAGACTCTATGGAGGTCAAAGCATTCAAACGCTAGATGCCGCCATAAGAAAATAAGAAAGACAACGTACGACATGGAGTTGTCGTTTTAAATTTCATCTTGTTTTTTGACCGCAACGGAGTGAGGTCTATTATGTTAAGTAATGAATAATTATCAAGAATATCCATCAATTTTAAAGCTCTTTCGAAACATTCTGCGGACAAATTAACGCTAAAAAATGATTTTTTACGTCCACATAATCAGTCTCAACCACCTAATGCAGAAACGAGAACATGCATTAAAAAAAACTATGCAGCTCTCAATGCATTAATTGAATTTCCTCCTGATAAACTGGGAGCAACAGACCTTGATTTTCAATTGTATGCAACCCTAATCCATCGTCTCATTGACTGGTCGCTTGAGGCAGCACCTGCCGGTTTTGCTTGTGCCGAAAAAGACCAATTGTTAAGCGCATTGACGCGTTTCAATGCTTTTTTTAAGCGAATCGAAGAATTAGAAAAAAAAACATCTGAAAAAGAAGTCGAAGCATCCTCTTGCGAAGAATTATTTGCGTTAAACAATGGCCCCAAGAAAAACCCAATATATTACTCATTATAACCGACGAGAAAAAAGCCCTGAGTGGCTATGAAGGTCTAGGCGTCAGGAAGTTTCATGATGAGGTTCTCTTGGGACAGAGAGAGCTGAAAGAAAATGGCATTACCATTATCGGGCATCATACGTCATCCAATGCGTGCTATCCTTCTCGAGCCATTATTGCTACAGGTCAATACCCAAGTTTGACCGGAGTCACCCAAACCGACGGCATCACGATGTCAGCTGATGATCCTGAAATCCGAGACTTACCTACTGAAGTCCCTACCTCAGGAAGCTACTTTCAAGCAGCTGGCTATGAGGTGAAATATGTAGGCAAATGGCATGTGAGCCATGGTGCTGATATTGTCCACGCCAAGGGCGACGGCACAGCAGATGCTCCTCTGTCAAAACCAGTCAATCAGCCCCCTGATGAACAAGTTGAGGCAGCGTATTTGGCTGCAAATACGCTTCAAGCTTATGGATATAAAGGTTGGGTTGGTCCTGATCCCCATGGCAGCAGCCCTCATAATGCCGCCTTTAATCGTGATAGTGACTATGCCAGACAACTTAATGGATGGCTACGAGCACGAGCGGCAAAAGGAGACAAAACCCCATTTTTCGCAGTAGCTTCTTTGGTCGATCCGCACGATATTGTTTATTTTCCTTTTTACTGGTTGTACCTGGTTTATAAATATGGGTTTCCCATGCCAGGCCCAGAAGTGAACTCCATACCAATTCTGTTACCACCAACCATAGGCGATAGTCTTGACGATAAGCCTTCGATTCAAAAAAGTACAAAGAACAGTACAACCTGATGTTTACCGAGAGCATATTTAATGGAACATATAATGGTCTATTTAAAGAATACAATCCATTTAATTTCTTTTATCAACGAACGTATTTGTTTTTCCAACAGCTTGTAGATCAACAAATTCAAAGTATTTATAGCACCTTAAAACAAAAGCCATATTACAAGAACACTTTTGTCATCTTAACCAGTGATCATGGAGATCATCTTGGTGCCCATGGACTATCGCAAAAATGGCATACGGCCTACAGCGAAGCAATTGATGTACCATTAATTATCAGCCACCATGATTTAAAAAATAAGGGGATGGAATATCATGAAATTAATGGCCACGACGCACTATTACCTACTTTTTTAATACTGGCAGGTTTAAATCAAGAGGAATTACGAGCCAAACTGGCAACCACGCATACTGAGGCACACCCACTTGTAGGCAAAGCAATTGGTGATAAGCCACCGCCATCATGTATTGATGATGAACAAGTCCAAGCGCTGTCGCGAGGTCTTTTTACTTCTTCAGATGCACCATTTAACGGTAAAAACAATCAATCTATTCTGGCGCAAATGTTTGGTCTACCCAAATTTTTAACTCGAAAAATAGAAGGAGTTCGCGGAAATACAAATATTGAAATGGTCCAGGCGTATTTAAAAATCAATGGTGT
The DNA here is from genome assembly GCA_051657005.1 of Legionella sp. GTDB lineage: Bacteria > Pseudomonadota > Gammaproteobacteria > Legionellales > Legionellaceae > Legionella. The sequence continues at coordinate 4,565 of JBOFJV010000089.1, forward strand.
AAAACGCCTTTATAAATACGTATCCTGTACTCCTGATCCATCGAAACCTTGGCATCATCCATCGAAATCTCATCCGCAGTCAGACTGCACCAGCAAAGCAGGTGCCTTGACGGTGGTGAGCAGCCCCAAGGGCTGCCGGCGATTAGTTCAAACTAACTTTAAAAATTACCTTTCTCATCAGCACCGCTCGTTTTATCGAGCTGCTCCTGATTTTGAATATATTCCCTAAGTTTAGATTCCCCAAAACCCACGGTAGAAACAGCATAGCCACGAGCCCAGAAGCGCTCGCCGTTAAAATTCCTTTTCCTGCCACCAAATTGTCGCGCAACCGCAATAGCACTTTTTCCTTTGATGTATCCAATAGCTTCGGAAACTGAATA
>JBOFJV010000090.1:0-12976 GCA_051657005.1 Legionella sp.
CCATGTACTTGGTTTTCCCAAGCTCAGAGTACTATGCCTCATCTGACTCCCTATCTTTTAATTTTCGCCATCTCAACTCCATCGTTTTTAAACTTGTCGGTTGATACTCACCTCCTTTTGAGAGCGGATAGGGCCTCCCTCGTTTACACTATCGCTTTCGTTGCACGCCATGCTCTCAGACTCCGAAGGCGGCGAATGATTCGAACCGATTTATTATCTCATTCACTGTTGCCTTCAGGTATCAAAAGACCATGGGACACCTCTCATACTAAACTTAACGGAGCTCAATCACTTCAACCTTGCGGCTTACGGCTTACAACTTCCTTTGCCTACGCTAAACCATACGCGTTACCACATACAGCCCAAGGCCAAGTACGAAATGCGCTCGGTCGCGCTTTCCCGGTAGAACTTTCAGCTACTAGCGGTCGTGCACTTTCGTGGCGCACTTTGAATTCTTGTAAAAATGCTTCTAAAGATCATTGATTTTTTACGTCACTGCCCGGAGGGGTTTCCGCTTCTAAAGCCTCTATTAATACAGCGGCACTTCCTGTTGTTTTATATTTTTTTAACGCCTCTTTTAAAGCAATCTTTTGCTGAAACGCAAGTGCGGAAACTCTATTGGCTTCATTTTGCATAATTACTTCATTATTATTAGCTGTGATAAATAAACTGGTTAATCGAACCACTTCGTCAGGCGTTCTTTCAGGTAACCGATAGCCATCTTTAGGCTCCCTACCATGAGAAATATCAGTAATAACTTCAACTATATTTGCCGCACTGTGTACACCACAGCTTATATTATCCTTCTGCTGTATACCACTAGCGCGAGTCATTGTATATCCATTCAGGATACCACTATCAATGCATTCAGAAACTTGCGCCTCAGCTTCAGCATAACTTTGTTGTAAAGAGTCCATTACGTGCACTTTTTTCTGTTGCTTATCGATTACAACAGCAACTGAATGTTCCCCCAAATTTGTAGGCAATGAAAAAAACGAAGCGTGGCTCATCTTTAGAAAAAGCAATTCCTTTTGCTGCTAATTGCGCAGACAAATTAAAGCTTTCTCCGTGTTTATCGGGGCCCACCATGATGGTTGTAAAATTAGTGATATGATTACTTCTAAGAACGTGTGCCGCGCTTTTTGTTATAATTTCATTATCAAAGTCAACGTTTTTTCTCTATAGTCTGCCCCAATTTTGACTTTGTTCTCTTCAGGCATGTCATCAAATGCTGCATATACAAGCGCCACAATAACTCCTGAATTTTCAAATTATATTTTTTATTATAGCTTATTTATTATTATGGGTTTATTAGCTTAGGGGTTAACATACGTTGCAGAACGTCTTATTTTTTAGGAAATTATTGCATCAAAATAAATCAAAGGAATTGGCTTGAAAAATCACCACTTCTGGCAGCGTCCTTCGTTTCTGCCCGGAGAAAAAGAAAGTTATTCTACTTATGGGGTGACCACAAGATCATTTTTGCGAATAGGTGTCTTTAAACGTTCCATCAACAAATGCAGGTCCGTTTCCGTTCTTACTTTTTCTAAAGTACTGAGTGCCATGAGATCCGTCTCATACACTCGTCGTAGGACATCACATCCGGCGTTGCATTCTGTATGCGACCAGCGACTCATTGAAAATTGAGTACCAATCCCCTCTAATTTGTTATCCAAAACTTCAAATTTTTTGCGCAGCACATTATAAAAATTTAATGAACGCGTGAACTTTTCTTGGATGAATTTAGGTGTTGGATAAAACGGTACTTTAGGATCACAATAATGTTGACGCACATTAGTTGGCAACATCGCTTGTTCTTTCCCAATCACTTTATGACAGTGATGCACACGCTCAGCCCGAGTCCAAGTAGCATGATTCTCAACGTACGTATTAAGTGATATCTTAATCGGCTCGAAACTAAAATGTTTTTCTCGATAGGTCTTATGCTTGAACGTATAAGTTAAACCTTGAGTCTCTAACTCTTGTGCCTGCTCCATTAATTTAATTCTGATTGCCTCTCCCTCTTCGTTTTCAGGAAGACAATCCAGTACCATATTTCCCATATAACGTACGTCTAAACCACATAGAATAAATTGAAAAAGGGAGCAGTTTTTAAAAGTCCGGCCAGACCAATCCGTAAATGTATGACGTTGAGAAGCCAAATGGGGATGTAAGGTTAATAGTTCCTTTGCCTTATCCTGATTCCCTGAAATGATATATTCAATAAGTTTTCTGCCTAATTGTTTGTCACTGGCATCACCAGAAAAATAAGTAAACAAACCTTTTCTAAAGTTTGCTCTGATATTAGGTAAAATCTCTTGGTAGTTTTTAGTGTCTTTATGTGGCACAGCCAGTTTCATTTCAGGCATTACATCACCTCTTTTCCCTTTAAATTTGGGCTCTAATTGTACACAAATATCGCTTTTGAAACAAGAGACACAAAATAACAAAACCGCCAAAGGCACTGGTGACTTTAGTTCTAATGTACCATTGCCCCCTAATCGCCTACATTCTTGCTAAATCATCGGTTGTTTTCTGTGGCACTATAGAACAACTCCATTGCTGACAAAGTTCGTATAGTGTTTGATGATAGTTGTCTCTCGCAATGCATTTCATCAATCTGTTCAGTATCTCCTGCTGTTTGGGAGTCGGATCGTAGTAGCCTGGATCAAGAAAAGCAATGACCGTCTCTTTTAACTGTGCTTCATTTTTAACTGCATTCAGTTGTCGACGAACTTTCTCAATTTTTCTTTCTTCAGGATCCGTATACCTAAAGAACTGATATTTGAGCTCCTTATAACCTCCTCCAATTGGCCCATTAGCCCAAATGTTAAATTCCAATCGTTGACAGGTTGAGAATGGATAAGTGAGTGAAGTATAGGTGAGCCAATAAACTCTGATCATTTCATTATCAGGTACATGATGAATGCAGTGGGTACTGAAAATATCCTGCTGGGTGTCAAAAAATCACGCGGTAAATAGGGCGCAAGCTTGTTCAGCACTAACAAACGCTCCTCCTTTGAAAAAACCAGAAGTAATTTTTCAACTTTGGAATCAAGCATAAAAGTCATCCTTTCCATAAAAGGAGATTTCAAAAGATATTGATTAAAAATGGATAACCGCTCTTCAGCAGGAAAAGTTTGCAGGATAAAAATCCACCCTTCTCGGTCCAGGATATTATTGTTTAACCATTGATTGACCAAAACGAACCATTCCTCACGAGTTAAACAGTTTTTAAGTTGCTCCATTTCTTTAGCTGAATAGCAATAATAAGCAACAACAGGAATTCTTTTTACTCCATCAAGAGTGACGGTCATTTCCAAGATTCCACGACGATCTTTAGACGGTACTCTTGCAAATAATCCAACAAAAAAAGTTATATCTAAAAGAACCTCTCGCAACACGGGTCTATACCCTGACTTATCTTGATAGGCCAATATGGAAATTAATTCTTGTTTTGGCATGATCGCCAACATAATGTGTATTGCTGGTCTTACATGACCGAAATGAAAGTGATCATGTTTTGATAAAGCATATAAAATACCCTCTTTCAGCCCAATTTTCCTTGCTCTCTCCACGGCACTCGCAATAGGCTCAGCAATATGGAAAATGTTTCTTATCCATTCATACTCATCCCATCCATTCGAAAAAGCACGACGGTATAACTCCTACCCTAATTGAGACAACTCCTCTACTTGTTCTTGTGTCAAAACAATACGAAATTCAGCAAATACCCGGGCATGATATTTTGCTGGAATTCTACGCAAACGAGTAAGCAAGTCATTAAACGAGTCAAAAGTCATGTAGTCATAATGCAAATACCGACCCGGAGCATCAAAAATCAGCGGCCAATTGATACTCTCCGAAAAATTTAAGTTTGGCTCACCATTTTCCGATTCTGAATTAGATTTTTTCATCAATGATTCAGAGATACTGGATTCAACTCCTAATTCTGGCATATCGTTTTCCTTAGTTTAAGATCGCTCACGCAAGTATCGTATTCCAAAATAACCTTTTATAGAGATCAAGATTAGGGGTCAAGTCTTTTGATATGGGCTATTATTCCGTTATAAGTAGCAGATAAAAAAACCAGACTGACCTTGTTCTTAAGTTTCTAACAAAGTAATCATTGATATGTGCCCCTTTTACAGGCATTAAATAGCGTTATTTATTTACAAATTGATTAATTGAGAATAAAATAAGACGCCTAAAAACCCATCATTATTTTATTTTGAGTACCGCATGAAAACCGATTCACAACAACCGCCGTTAACTCCATTAGAAAACCAGATCATTGCATTTATGGAGCAGCAAGATCAAGGTAAAGCAAGAGGGTACAAGCACAGTCTTCCTGTGCATAATAGAGATCAAGACAGTTATTGGGTCTTTAGTATTACCGAGACAGGATCCATAAAACTTGAGATGCCAGGACACTCTATTGAATTGCCCCCATCATCTCATCGCTTGAAGGCCTATCTGAAAGGGCAAGAAAACGCAATGTATCCGTCAACAGCCAACTTACTCTATGGCTATACTGTAATGCAATTGCAATTAAGTCTCAACGAAATATCAGCCCCCGAAACAGAACTGATCAAGCTTATGATGGAAAAATGCGCCCAGGTACAATCTAAAGTGCCAACGCGCATTCCTTTAACAGAGGGGATTTCCTTACGCATTCAGGATCAAGAAAAAAATCAATGTGCATTTGAAACAAAAAAATATTGTATCGAACTCAATCCGCATACAAATCGTTTATGTCCACTGGCAAAAGATCAGCCCACTTTTTCCAGCAAGTGATTAACCCTGCTCAGGCAGTGGAGATTTACACCATGCTATTGCAAAAAATCACTGCAAAACAAAGTCATGTTATGTCTATAGCCGCGTTGCTGAACGAAACTTCTCAAACTTTATATACATCCACATCGTTTTGAAGCTGTTTGGCAATATCGTCCAAATGATGAATAAAATTCATCATTTCCTTGACCCATCTGGAAAATAAAGACGTTGTGCGATTAAATTCATTCATGCTTTCAACGATTTGCTCAATACCAACCGCCTCTTGACGAATGGCCACCTCAATATGTTGGCTCGCAATTGATGCCTCATTAATCATCGTACTCAAGGTGTAAATCACATGGCTTGCTTTCTCAATCAGTTTCGCCCCTGATTCAAGCGTTTTAGCGCCATCATCGGTCACAACAACTGCTTTTTCCGTTGCATGCTGAATGTCATCAAGAATTTTTTGCACTTGTACTGTTGATTGCTCTGATTGTTCGGCAAAGCCTCTTACTTCAGTAGCTACCGCCGCAAAACCTTTCCCAGCCTCTCCTGCTTTTAATGCTTCGATCGACGCATTCAGCGCCAACATTTTTGATTGTTGCGCCCAAAGTATTCACTACCCGGGTAATGTCTCCGATTTGTTGGGTATGCTTATTTAAATCAAGAATGGTTTGAGCGATACGCCTCATTTTTTCTTCAGAAGCCTTAATGCCTTGAATGCTTTGCTCTACAGATTGAGCTCCTAATTTTCCTTGCTCATAAGTATTTTTAGCCACTTCACGTAGAGATTGAGCTTGGGTCATGGTTTGTTTTGAACTTTTATCAATCTCCTCAAGCTAGGCACTGATCTCATTAATGGCAGCCGCTTGTGAAGTAACACTCAAAGCTTGTTGATCAGCAGAAGTAATCACTGTCTTAACCATAGTGACAATATCACTACTGGCTTTGGTAATGTTTCTGGTAATTAAAGACAACCAGTCTGTCATCGAATTTAAATCATGACCTAAACCATGCAATAAATCTTTGTTATCCAGTTTAAGCCGCTCTCGAAGATCACCAGCAGCAACTTTACTGCTGTACTCACTGAATTTATTTGATGACTCAACTAATTGTTCATATAACTCTCGAGTTTCTTTTTCTTTTATACGCAGCGCTTCATCATTTGCTGCAATCGCCTCTTGCATGGTCTGAATGGATATAAAGAGTCTTCCAAGCCTACCCGTTGAGCTAAGTAGAATGGGCACATTACGTTCACCTGCCGCAATTAGCTTTGCAATATCAATAACGTGATCCACAGCACCCAATATCGATTTCTGAGTCACATATGGCACAACAAGAGTTAAAATAAGGGCCAAAAAAAGTAACCCATACGCTGATTTTTTTAAATAATCCAGACATTGATAAATTTTCTGTGTATTTTGGTCAATTTCTGCTAATAAATAATTAGAAAGCCCTCCAATTCGTTTTTTTTCTTCTGGAGAATATTGGCCATCTATAATGTCAATCATGGACTTTATAATGGCACGTGTCTTAATCCTGCTGTTTTCCAGATTATCGGGTTTTTCATCTCTAGGCGCATTAATTAATGAAGATTGAATTTCATAAAGTGGTTCATACAATTGTTGAAGTTGATTCCAACTTGTTTGTAATTTTTCATTTTGCAACACACCGGAATTGATTATTTGATTCCATTGATTCCTGGTTTTATCTATTCTTTCCCACTTAATAGCAAAATATTCCTTTTCTTTAGAATCTCCAGTCATTATCCAATTTTCAATAATGTCTTGAGCTTGATAGATTTGGCTATCAAGAATTTGCGGCAGGTTTTCAAGGCTAATTATCCGGTTTAATTGCATGACATCATTTATTTTTGGCAATAACAGCATAATTAACATCAATAAAGGCAAACAAAATGTCATAAAACCAATAATCAATCGCGTCCGGATTGAAAAAATAAAACCTTGTTTGGGTGTCATCGTGTCCATAATTCATTCCTGATGATAATTGATGAATCGCATCTCTTTTCATGTGAATCCCTTGTCTTCATAGTGCAAATTATCTACTTTTCATACTCATTATCAGTCGGTCCCTTGTCCGACAACCACTTGATTAAATAAATAAATTAAGACAATTTCTTTTGTATGCCTGTACTGGTTTTGCTCCATACTTTTTCGTAGGACATATTCGATTTCAGAATGGTTAGGGGTCAAGTCTTTTGATAATAACCTAGATTTTATCGAATGTTTCCATTCGAATACCCCCTTATCAAAAGACTTGCCCCCTAAGATTCTTAATGCAAAATCACTAAGCCGAGGATGCCAGCAATAATGAGATAAATAGCAACAATGTAATTTAATAATCGTGGCATCACAAGTATTAATATTCCGGCCACTAATGAGATAATCGGTGTAAGATGAGCAGTAAGCATAGTATGTGTCCTCCGTGAACTTTACATCATTATTATGGCATGAACCTTAGCCTAACGATCCCTTAATTCAATTTTAAGCGTGATTCCAGCCTGGCGCTAAGGGTTCAGAATTTGCTTACAATTTAATAGCAACAGGCAAAATGAAAGCATTTCGTTCAGACACTTCATCATATGATACAAGCGATTCTCTTCTTCCTGATAAGACTTGGAAAAAATCGGCATAATATTTCTTAGCTGGATATTCTCGCTTAACGAGACCTGCCTCTTATGTATATCTGGCAATAACCTATACTGCTTCGGGAGTCGGTAAGTGTTTTGTTTTATCATAAAGTGATAAATAAACCTTTTTATTAGGAAAAAACTGATCGGGTATGTTTAATTCTCGAAAAGCCTGCGATCGAAAATGAATAGCATCCGCTTCAATAGTGAGTATTTGAGAAACGAATTGGCCTTTAGAAACCTTTTGTTTTCTTGCATCTTCTTTTAATTTTATATAGCGAGTTGCATTTTCCAGATTCTTTAATTCATACACATAACCCAATGCAATTTTTAATGAATGTTGAGAAATATCAACGCGAATTATCCGATTTTGCACATCGGTATTGGCAGTGCTGTTCATATTCCCTTGATACGTTTTTAAAGTTGGATTCAAGGTTTGTTCCAGACGTTTTGCACTGAGCATTCTTTCGAAATATTCTCGCCAATGCATATCATGTAATTCGTAAGGACGGAATAAAATTTCAGCATCATCAAATGCAGAAAATAATGTGTGTTGTAATGAATGAGGTAATCTTGATAACAGACATTTGAGCGCATCAAGATTTTCATAATCCGTGCTCATTTCACCAAATCCATGTTCAGAGCGACCATCAAACAACATCACGCGCATTATCGTCTGTGACCAGTCACTTCGAATATTTTCAGAATCAATTAATCCAAAAGTACCCATAAACGGTTTTCGATGGACAAACTCAGGAAAATAAGAAGCAACTTCACTGACATCTATTTTTAATGGAGAATTGAAAATAATTCGCATTTTCGTACAGCTTAATTCAAGTGACACCAATTACATCATATTGATTATTTTTAAATCAAACAAAAATTGATTAGATCACCATTGGTGAAGATATAGAATACAGCATCATTTTTGTTTCCTATTCATTTGCTTATTGAGGAGATGATATTAAAGCAAGACGCGCCCACATGACTCACGCTATAATTTATTCTTAAAACTAAAAGAGGATATTAAAAATGACCAAGCGTATCTTCATTGTCGGCCACATGGGGGCAGGAAAATTTATCTTTACCGAAGCATTAGCGAAAGCATTAGGGTGGCAGATTGTTGATGCCAATCCAAGCATGGAACGTTATATTGGCCGACACACACGAGATATTCTGGTCAAGCAAGGTGAAGCAGCATTTAATCACAGTCAAGCAGACATCATTTCCCATTGCATTGGAAAAGAAAACGTTGTCGTTTTATTGGAGGAATGTGTTGTATAAAGCGAGCACTGTCGAAAATTATTATCCTCTGAATATGTTGTTTATTTGAAAGTATCCATTCCCACCCAACTGGGTCGGATGAAAAATGGGCGGGTTCCATCGCTTCCGATAGATGATATGAGGAGCTTCTTAGAAAAACAACATCAAGAACGCGATGCCTTTTACGAAGAAATTGCTACCTTGATTGTTGAATCGGTTGGCTATTCAGATGACTTTTCAGAAATCAATAAAAGTATTGATGAAGATGTGAACAACGTGATGAAGGCATTAGGAAAATAAGCAAAGTAACCAGTTTGCTTGCAAACGGGATTAATCCGTATAACGTAATTCCCACCGCTCTGGACCGAAACATTGCACCAGCAGTTTTGTACCCGCTTTAGCCTCAGTCACACTCCCACTGTGAGAAGTACTGCCACTATAGGTTAGAGCCAACCGTAATCCCCCTCAACGGGACAGTCTAACCGCAGTTTTATTGATTCATTATTATCCAATTGCTGTTTAAGAACATAGCTTACCCCCGAAATCATTTGCATAATCTCATCCACGCCAACCCCATCAGCCGATGTATTCACATGGAAACGATCATAACAGCTGTAATCTTGATTGGCTTTGACTACAAAGAGATTGGTTGTCAGAAAGCCATGCATAAGATGCGGTTTTCGCCAGGCATCAGTAATCGTTTTAATCAGTTCTTCTTTCGTTAATGCAAAGTACTTTTGGATCTCATCTGATTCTGCAGCAGATATCTCAGCACGTTTTAAAAGCAATTTAATTTCATTTGCAACATGCAGAAGATCAATAGGCCAAAGCCAAGTTCCAAATTTTTTTAATAGTTCTTGTGCGTGTATTAATGAGGTTATGGGTTGCTGAAAAGCGGAATATTCGAGTAAGAGCCCTTGTTGTAATTGTATTGCTGACATAAATCCAACGCTTAGATTATTGAGTTCCTTTAAAATAAACAATGCAGCAAAGATTTTCCAGGAAAATATGATATCCTTTTTCTCCTAAACACCTCTATTTATAGAAGCAATTGTTGCGGATGAGGCATGGATTTTTCTTATATGCAGGAACGAACTAAAGAGGAGCTAACAATATGCTGAAAACAAGTCAGGCAAGTGAAACCTTGCGTCAATCGGGTATTCGTGCGGCGAGCACGGAGTGTGAAAAAATTGGAGGCATTAATTTAGGTCAAGGTATTTGTGATTTACCTACTCCACAGGTAATCAAGCAAGCAGCTGTACGTGCAATTGAACACGAAAGAAATGTGTATTCTGCTTGTGAAGGGCTATTCAATTTACGTCATGCCATTGCTAATAAAATTCAAACCTTTAATAAAATTCCAGTCCATGCCGAAACAGAAGTATTGGTAACCCATGGCTCTACTGGTGCATTTATTTGTGCGACGATGTCCATGTTTAATCCAGGTGATGAAGTGGTTTTGTTTGAGCCTTTCTATGGTTACCACAAAAATATTTTGGAGCTGTATCAAGTTCATGTGAAAGCTGTACCGATTAATTTGCATGATTTAAGCATTGAAATCGATGATCTGAAAAAAGTGATTACGCCTAAAACCCGCGCAATTATCATTTGCACACCGTGTAATCCTTGCGGCAAAGTTTTTTCTGAGCAGGAATTATTAGCGATTGGTGAAATTGCAGAACAGCATAATTTAGCAATTATCACCGATGAAATTTATGAATACATCACTTACCCTGGTTATCAGCATGTGTCGTTTGCCAGTTTAAAAAATTTTAAAGATCGCACGATTACGATTTCAGGATGTTCAAAAACCTACAATATTACCGGGTGGCGTTTAGGTTATGCCAGTGGGCCAGCACATGTCATTGCCAAAATGGCATTGGTTCAAGATTTATTGTACGTATGCCCTGCAACCCCGCTGCAACATGCAGCAATCGATGCGTTCAAATTACCCGAAAATTACTATCAAACAATGTGTCAAACTTATTTGGAAAAACGGGATCACACTGTGCGTGAGTTATGTGACATTGGTTTTGAAGTGACTGTTCCTCAAGGCGCTTATTACATTATGGCTGATTTTTCACGCATGTGGATCCAGGATGATGCCACCATGACGCGTATGTTACTCGATCAGGCAAAAGTTGCCGTGGTTCCTGGGCGCTCTTTTTATTTAAATCCGGAAAAAGGAAAACATGTAGTACGTTTTTGTTACGCGTTGAGTCAAGACAAAGTGGCACAAGGTTTAAAACAGATAAAGCAAGGTCTGGTGCCTTGCCCTTCCTAAGACATAGGTTTAGCGCAGCATGTAGCCTTGGTGCAGCGTAGCGAAACCCGGGTTTATTGATGTGACTCGAAACCCCAAGTTCCGCTACGCTGCACCCAGGCTACAATGCTCTAACTGTTCAATACAACGACTGTAACATGGCCGCATCGTAAGGAAGAATCATTTCATTATGATGCAATTGATGAATTAAGTCGTGATTTGCAATAAAAGGTCTGCCAATTCCAAGCAAATCAAAGTCCTTGTTTTCAATTTTCTCTTGTCCCTCTTCAAAATCATAGCTCCCACAAGCAATTAAAGTCCCTTTATAATGCTAACGAATGAAGTGAGTCATGGTTTGATTATTCAATTCTGCAAAGGTCGATTTGTCATTAAAATTACCGGTATGAACATAAGCAATTGAAAGAGGATTGAGTTGTTCTAATAAATATTTGAATACCAGAGCATCACGGTTATCGCCAATAATCTCATTCATATAAGCTCCTGGCGAAAGTCGAATGCCTACTCGTTCATAACCAATAAGCTCACCACAGGCTTTAACCACTTCCAAAGCAAAACGTGCCATATTTTCAGGAGCTCCTCCATAAGAGTCTGTCCTATGATTTGTGTGGTAATGTAAGAATTGATCGATGAGATAACCATTAGCGCCATGAATTTCAATGCCATCAAACCCCGCCTCGATTGCATTTTTGGCGGCAATGGCATAACTGTGGATCAAGTCTTTTATTTAAGTTAATGTGGCTGCGCGTGATGTTACATAGTTTAGACCCTCTGCTCGGGACACTCTGCCTGTCATTAGTGTTTCTGAGGCAGAAATAGGTAATTGACCCTTTAAAAAATGCGGATGCGACACCCTGCCTAAATGCCAAATTTGTGAAAAAATATGCCACGCGTTTGCATGAACTGAATCGGTTATTTGACACCACCCATCAATGTGTTCACGCGTGAAAATAACTGGAACATTACTGTACCCTTTTGCATCAGCCCGAATAATGGTTCCTTCGGTGATAATGAATCCTGCATCTGCCCTTCGTGTATAATAATCGTTCATCAATGAAGTGGGACTCAGGTCATCATTCGCCATATTATGCGTCATTGGCGCCATTACAATGCGATTTTTTAACCGGATTTCTTTATTCAGTTGAAATGGTGATAAAAGTAAATCAAGATTCATAATCATCTCCTTTTAAGTAAATCTATATATCGCAAATTTACGATTAATTAGTGTAAAAAATTTTATAATGCGTTTTTCAATTGATCCATGAATTCTTCAATAAAAGGTTTATTGAGTTTACAATAAGTCCATTGCCCGCGGCGTTCCATAATAATCAACCCTGCCTGTTGCAGTTGCAAAAGGTATTGGGACACCGTGGATTGTGATAACCCTATTTTTTGCTCAATTAATCCGACACAAACACCCTCAGTACTTACATCGCAATGCGAGGAGGTAAAATGTTTGCCTGGCTCTTTCAGCCATTCAAGGATTTGTAAGCGCTTCTCATTAGAGAGGGCTTTTAAAACAATTAATCGGTTCATATAAATCAGTATATCTGAATTTCCCGATATGTCAAACCGCTGCGCTCACATTGGCAGGGCAACAAATTGCCATACACCATTTACACGCGCACGAAAAAGAGTAGCTACCCGAAGCGATTCTTCACCCCAATAGATCATATTTTAATCATTTAAATTAATTAGCTGGTAGAGTTAACCAGTCACCTGGCCAACCCCCCATTTAGAACCCATCGTGCCCTACTAAGGCAATGGGCTCAAGACAATTTCATTACATACTCATACCTTATCAATCAGAACAATCGGTATATTATTTTTGCATCTGGTAGTGGATGCTTCTTTACGAATAGGTCGCATTTATTCCAGTCGAACGACTTGCGTTGACTCCGCCTATTTAGCCATTTAAATATTATCCTCTTGGCTTCGTACAGAAATTTTGACACCATTTTGAAATTGAAACTTACACCATAATACTGCACATGGCCTCTCAATTT
>JBOFJV010000091.1:0-10564 GCA_051657005.1 Legionella sp.
AATGGAATCACATAAGGGTTTCATCGTAAAATGAAACTAATTCAGCGAAGAGCTTATGGTTTTAGAAAATTTGAAAATTACAGAGTGCGTGTTAAGGTGCTCTGTGGGTGATTAGAGCTGCCACCTTAAATGGGAAAGATCCTGTTATTGGAGTGTTTTGGATGGTTAATTGGTGGAGGCGGCGGGAATCGAACCCGCGTCCGCAGATCCTCTGCCTTCAGTTCTACATGCGTAGCCTTGTCTTTTTGATTTAACTGTGGATTCTCCGACGGGCAGGATAATACACAGCGATTCCCTAATTTTCGCATCTTAACTCGGGATAGGTTAAGACACTAGCTTATCTCTTATGACCGTTGATTCGATACCGATAAGCTGGCTCTGTCAACGGGATACTGGGTTTATAGGCCAGTACACAGTGGAGGCTTAACTAAAGTGCTTATTAGGCAGCAATAGCCTCACCACCAGCAAAGTTTTCATCGTTTGCATTTATATTTAATTGAGCCTGTTTTACGAGAGATCTCATTCTCGGCATGCACCTCTGGTTTTGCAACCCACGTCGAAGCCTGGTCGCCCCCATGTTTTAAGTATAACATAAAACACGAGTCGATGAGCAGTTCTATGGTGAAAAATCATGGGATCTGTATCGAGCCCAGGATTTGAAATAATTTCTTGAGTTCCGCCTCTGGCGAGGATTATCCCTGGATGCCATTATGACGTAGTAATGCATCCACTGTTGCTGTACGTCCTCTGAACTCTTTATATGCGTCTGCGGCTTTTTTGGAGCTGCCGATCTCCAGAATAAAACGCAAGAAGTCATGCCCGGTTTTTGGGTTTAAAACACCCTCTTCTTCAAAACGTGAAAACGCGTCACTGGATAATACCTCTGCCCAACTGTAGCTGTAATATCCCGCGGCGTAGCCTCCGCCAAAAATATGGCTAAAACTCTGTGGAAACCGGTTGTAAGAAACCAGCGGAACCACACAAGTTTTGGAACGAACATCGGCCAAAATATTATTAACCAATGCCTCTTGATTGGGGACATATTCTTGATGAATACGAAAATCAAACAAGGAAAACTCCATTTGTCGCAACATCGCCATTGCCGATTGGAAATTTTTTGCGGCGATTAAACGTTCGAAAAGTGCTTCTGGAAATGGTTCGCCAGTATCTACATGAGCAGTTAACTCTGCTAATCCACTCTGTTCCCAACACCAATTTTCAAAAAACTGGCTGGGTAACTCAACCGCATCCCACTCAACACCATTAATGCCTGATGCACCAATATAATCCACTTGAGTTAAAAGATGATGCAGGCAATGCCCAAACTCGTGGAATAAAGTCACCACTTCGTCATGGGATAACATGGCCGGTTTATTTGCTGATGTTTTAGCAAAATTACACGTCAACGTTGCAATGGGAAGCTGTACGGTCCCATCTTCCAGTTTTCGACGACTTTGCAAAGAATCCATCCAGGCAGCGCTGTGTTTGTTGGGTCTGGCAAATAAATCCGTATAGACATAACCGCGCATCGTGTTATGTTCATCAACCACACAATAACACTGAACGTCCTTATGCCAAATATCAACTCCTTTTATTTCCTGGATGGACATGCCATAAAGTTTTTTAACCAGATCAAATAATCCTTGCATGACCTTGGGTTGAGGCAAATAAGGTCGCAAATCTTCTTGCGATAGAGTAAATAAAGCCTGTCTTCTCTTTTCAGACATATAACCTATATCCCAAGGTCTTAGCGGGCTTAACTGAAATTTATCTGCAGCAAATTGCTCCAGTTGTTTGAATTCCGATTCGGCTTGTTGATGCGCACGCTCAACCAAATCATGCATGAAATCCATCACTTGGGTGGTGGACTCAGCCATTTTTGTCGCTAAAGACAACTCCGCATAATTGTTGAACCCAAGAAGATTCGCCTTTTCATGACGTAAAGCCAAAATTTCCTGGATCAAAGGGGTATTATCATACGTTTTCGCATTTGGGCCTTGATCTGAAGCGCGCGTGATGTAAGCACGATACATTTCTTCACGTAGCGCACGATCTTCGGCGTACGTCATTACCGCGTAGTAACTAGGATATTCTAAGGTAAGTACATACCCATCAAGACCTTTCTCAGCAGAAACTTCTTTCGCAGTATTTAATGCATGTTCTGGCAAACCCGTTAAACGCGAGGCATCGGTGAGATGCAAGGTAAATGCCTGAGTTGCATCGAGGATGTGATGTTCAAATTGATTGGTTAATTCATCCAGACGAGTCTGAATTACTTCAAACCGTTTTTTATCTTCTTTATTTAGGGCCACACCCGATAATTCAAAATCACGCAAACAATCAGTAATAATTTTTTGCTGGACTGGATTCAATGCATGTCGGTCTATTGATTTAATTGCTGCATACAGTTCGTGATTATGTCCCATTGCCGCCTCATAAGCAGACAAAAGCGGCAAACACTCATCATAACACTGACGTAATTCTGGTGAGTCCATCACGCCATGCAAATGTGACATTGGGGACCAAAAACGCTCCAGCTCATCGTCCATATCATCCAAAGGATACATTAAATTATCCCAGGTATAATGAGAATTTTCTTTTAATAGATGCTCAACTTCCTCCAGATGTTTTTTTAGCATTGCATCAAGATGAGTTTGAAATTTATTCACATCAATATGGCTAAATTGGGGTAATCCTACTTCTGCTGACATGCTCTACCTTCCCAAAGAAATATAAGAGCTAAAGCATAGCATTCAATTGACAAAGCCGCTATACCGCTATGAAAATCATCGAGCTAGAGTCCGATACATCCCAAGGAGCATGTATCTCTCGAGGCAGGGATATCCTCCATCTCCGAATCTGTTTTTACCTGTTCCTTTTGAGAATGAGAGAAAAATCTTAATTTGTTCATTCCGGAGGACGTTTTTATGGACTCTTCAGGAATCTCTTTTCCAGTGTCTGGTGGTGAAATTTCTATAGCATCTCGAGGTCGATGTTCATTAAGAATATGCACTAAAGCAAAATTAATAAAACAAATCGTAACCAGACAAATTGCTCCAATGACTGGAATAATCGGCATCAATGCAAATACAGGCGCGGCGCAACACATGGAAAGAAAAATAGCCGAGGTGGTCATGACATGAGAGCCTAGTCGTAACTTCTCAAAATCAATTTGCTTATTGATTGCGTTGATATGTTCTTCCAGTGCTTTTTGCTCTTCCGGACTCGTGAGTTCACTGCGCATGACTTCATATTGATTACGCAAGTCAAACAAACGACTCAATTCAATATAAGCGCGAGTAGTCGCCATAATCACATCAAACGCAAAACACGCGATCGACAAATACACTGCAAAAGGCGCCAGAACTCCGGTTAAGTAAAAACAATTGATAAAACCGACACTCACCCAAGCCAAATCATTACCTAATTCAAACCAACGCCGTTGCATTTGCGCCGTAAAACGAACGTCCCAGCCCAAGTCTTTTTCTTTCTTACCAATCCACATATGAGGGATCGTATGTTTCAGGATTAAAAAGAAATTCACTAACAGTCGAGGCAGATAAAAAAACCATGCCAAATGAGCCAACACCGGATCCGTGTAGTTATCCAGGATTCTGACAAAATTACGATACGTTTCTGAGCCCGTATCCAGAGTCGCAATCAGATCCAAAGCACGCTTGGACCGAATGAGCAACAAACGATAGAGGTTAATATTAATGGTCGTATTACGTATTCGTTGAGAAAACTCTTGTGCTTGATCAGGATTGGCTGTCGTAGTACTAATGTTCGCTAATAATTGACGATATAATTCCTGTTGCTGACGCAATAGAATGACCTCTCTGGGCACAATCAAATAGTGCTGATAGGTATGCTCCAAGAGTTCTGCAAGCATCAACGCGGACAGGAGTAACTCTTTAACTTCGTTTGGATTAAATGATTGCTTATCTAAGAATTTCGCTCTAAGTTGTTGCCACAACAAGCTGTATTCGATGTGGAGCACTAAATGCATGGGAATTACTTTTCGATAGAATTTCGGGCCAAGCTTTTTAATGCCTTTCATGTAGGTCCAATTTAATGGACTTTGCTCCGCCTCAGAATAAGGCAGCTCAGGAAAAGTTTTTTTTAAGCGTCGAATCAGTGGGGTCATGATGTCCTAAATAAATTTGGGATATCAAATAAATAATTTTATATTGATCATTAACTTATTGTCTATAAATAAATTTAAGAGTAAAAAATAGACCTAATTATACATAAACATATAAAAAAAGTAAATTTATGCGCTTTTTCACAAACATCATGGCGCTAAGATGCGATTTTCAAAATAATTTAAACGCTCATCCTGTGTTTCTCATCAACTGCTATCTGACTATACTTTATCCATGGTGACATAAAGTTTATTGCGCTCAAAAAATAGGAAAATAGAGGTAAAAGCAAGTCTTTTTGCAAAGATTGGCTAAAAATGAACTTGTTTTCTTGCTGATTCATGTCTTCTGAGCGACAATAACGCACCGAGTTTTAGTGCGCGAAGATAACCCATGAATCTTTCCAAAGAATTAGCTAATGCCGTTCGCATTTTAAGTGTTGATGCTGTTGAACAAGCCCAATCTGGCCATCCAGGAATGCCTTTAGGCATGGCCGATATAGCCACTGTTTTATGGAAAAAATTTTTAAAGTACAACCCACAAAACCCGCATTGGTTTAATCGCGATCGTTTTGTCCTGTCCAATGGTCATGGCTCCATGTTGCTTTATTCTTTACTGCATCTTTCCGGCTATAAACTGTCGTTGGAAGACCTCCAGCATTTTCGGCAATTAAACTCAAAAACACCCGGGCATCCGGAATACAGGCACACGCCTGGAGTCGAAACCACCACCGGTCCTTTAGGACAAGGTTTAGCTAACGCAGTGGGTATGGCTTTAGCGGAACGTGTTTTAGCCACGCATTACAATCGCGATGATCTGGATATGGTTTCGCATTACACCTATGCATTCACTGGTGATGGGTGCTTGATGGAGGGGATTTCGCACGAAGCCTGTTCCTTAGCAGGAACATTAGGTTTAGGTAAACTAATTGTTTTTTACGACAGCAACGGCATTTCGATTGATGGACAAATTGACTCCTGGTTTACTGATGATACAGCAACTCGCTTTAAAGCATATCATTGGCAAGTCATCGACAATGTGGATGGTCATGATATGGATGCGATTGAACAAGCCATTGTTAACGCACAAGCCAATACACCCCAACCCACACTTATTATTTGCAAAACCATCATTGGCTTAGGCTCTTCAGTTGCAGGCAGTGAAAAAGCGCATGGTTCTGCTTTAGGCGCAAAAGATGTTGCGAATGTTCGCGAATATTTTAAATGGAAACATGAACCCTTTGTTATTCCTGATACGATTTATCAGCAATGGAATCATGTAGAGCAAGGAGAAAAAGAGGAACAACAATGGTTAACGCTTTTAAATCAATACCAACACCGTTATCCTCAAGAGCATCAGGAGTTTTTACGTCGTATTAATGGCGATCTTCCTGATGATTGGTCAAGTCACGCACAAGCATTTTTAGAGCAATGCCGCGCTAATGATAAAGCAGTGGCAACACGTAAAGCATCACAACAATGTATTGAGTACTTCGCCCGTTTATTGCCAGAAATGCTTGGGGGATCAGCTGACTTAACTGGCTCAAATAATACCTATTGGTCAGGCAGTCGCGCCATTTCAGCTGAATACTATTCAGGCAATTATCTCTATTATGGGGTGCGCGAATTCGCTATGGCTGCAATCATGAATGGTTTAGCGGTGCATGGCGGATTTATTCCTTATGGGGGGACGTTCTTAGTCTTTGCCGATTACGCCCGCAATGCAGTTCGTTTAAGTGCGTTAATGAAGCAACGCGTCATCTATGTCTTCACTCATGATTCGATTGGTTTGGGAGAGGATGGCCCTACCCACCAACCTGTAGAACATGCAGCCATGTTACGTATGACCCCTGACATGCGTGTTTGGCGACCAGCAGATTTAATGGAAACAGCTGTTGCATGGCAACTTGCTTTGGAGCATCATAACGGACCAACGTCCTTGTTGCTTTCAAGACAGGATTTACCTGCATTGCCACATGGGCAAACTGCAGCTGAATTAATAAAAAAAGGGGGGTACATCATTGTTGATAGTGATGGCACTCCTGATGCAATCTTAATTGCAACAGGTTCAGAAGTTCAGTTAGCGATTGCTGCTGCAGAACAAGTAAAAACCAAAGGGTTGAAGATAAGAGTCGTGTCGATGCCTTGCGCCGAACTGTTCTTAGTGCAAGACCAAAATTATAAAAATAAAGTCTTACCCCAAGACATTCACGCTCGTATCGCAATCGAAGCAGCCAGCTCAGCATATTGGTATCAATTTGTGGGCTTGCAAGGAGCAGTAATTGGTCTGGATCGTTTTGGTGTATCCGCTCCGGCAGCCCAAGCGTATCAGTATCTGGACATTACGGTCGAGCGAATCATTAAGACTTTAGAAACATTAGTGTAGCATGAACCATTCCCAGTCTGCGGTTACATGCTGAACTTGAACTAAGTAAAGATATAGTTACTAAATATTGGAGAAGTAATATGACAATACGCGTCGCGATTAATGGCTATGGCCGCATTGGTCGTTGTATTTTAAGAGCAATTTTTGAATCCAAAAAACAAAATGAAATCGAAGTAGTGGCAATCAATGATTTATCCGCAATTGATACTGCGGCACATCTCACGCGTTATGACACGACTCATGGCCATTTTGCTTCAGATGTGCGTGTTGCAGGGAATATGATTATTATCGATGGACATCAAATCAAAATCATTGCCGAACGTAATCCATTGAATTTACCATGGAAAGAGTTGAACATCGATTTGGTTTTAGAGTGTACGGGCTTCTTTACTGATCGTGACAAAGCAATGCAACATATTACTGCCGGAGCAAAGAAAGTCTTAATTTCTGCACCAGGAAAAAATGTGGATGCAACCATTGTTTATGGCGTGAACCACCACACACTCAAAGCGTCTGATCTCGTAGTATCCAACGCGTCATGCACTACAAATTGCCTGGCACCTGTGGTTAAGCCTTTACATGATGGTTTAGGTATTGAACACGGCTTACTCAACACCGTCCATGCTTATACCAATGATCAAATGCTGTTAGATGGAACTCACGAAGATTTACGCCGTGCTCGTGCCGCAGCACACTCAATTATCCCTACAAAAACAGGTGCCGCAGCAGCAGTAGGATTAGTATTGCCTGAATTGGCTGGCAAACTGGATGGTTTTGCGATGCGCGTGCCTGTTCTTAATGTTTCTGTTATTGATTTAACATTCACAGCAAAACGGGAAACAACAGTAACCGAAGTCAACGACATTGTACGCCAAGCCAAAAGCCGTATTTTGCAAATCAATGACGATCCTTTAGTGTCTTGTGATTTCAACCACAACCACGCATCGGCCATTTTCGATACCACCCAAACCAAGGTATTTGGAAATCTCGTGAAAATCGTTGCCTGGTATGACAATGAGTGGGGCTTTTCCAATCGCATGATCGATACCGCACATCAGATGATGAGTTGTTAAAACTCAGTTTGGAGATAACTGATGAATCTGATACAAATGAGCGATGTAGACCTGTCTGGAAAGCGGGTACTAATTCGTGAAGATTTGAATGTTCCAATCAAAGAAGGGATGATTACCAGCGACCAACGATTGCAAGCTGCACTTCCTACTTTGGAAGCTGCCTTGGCTGCGGGCGCGTCCGTTATGGTCTTGTCGCATTTAGGCCGACCTGAAGAGGGAAAATTTGAACGACGTTTTTCTATGGAACCCATAGCACAGTACTTAAAAGAGAACTTAAAGTATCCCGTTCGTTTCGTAAGTCATTATCTCGATGGTGTTGATGTTCAGCTAGGTGAATTAGTTGTTTGTGAAAACGTACGTTTTAATGTTGGCGAAAAAAGCAATGACGAACAGCTTGCTAAAAAGCTTGCTAATCTCTGTGATGTCTTTGTGATGGATGCCTTTGGAACAGCACACCGAGCGCAAGCATCAACATACGGTGTTGCTCAATATGCGCCAATTGCAGTCGCAGGGCCTTTGTTAATAAGAGAGCTCAATGCCCTGGAAAAAGCATTGGAAGCGCCAGCAAAACCTATTGTTGCAATTGTAGGCGGTGCTAAAGTATCAACAAAACTCAGTTTGTTACGGAAACTAGTTGATGTCGTCGACTATTTAATTCCTGGAGGAGGAATCGCCAACACCTTCCTCAAAGCCCAAGGATTTGAAATTGGTGTCTCTCTTTATGAAGAAAATTTATTGGGTGAAGCGCGAGAAATTCTTCAGTTGGCTGAAGAAAAAGGCTGTAAAATTCCTTTACCCACCGACGTTGTCGTTGGAAAATCATTTAGTGAGCATTGTCCGGCTTATAATAAGTCACTGCATAATGTTGCAACAGATGACATGATTCTTGACATTGGGCCAGTCACGGTAAGTGAGTATGTAGATATCATTAATAAGGCGAAAACCATTATCTGGAATGGGCCTATGGGCGTTTTTGAATTCGCACAATTTGCTTATGGTACACGCGCTCTGGCGATTGCGATTGCTGAAAGTGATGCTTTTTCCATTGCCGGTGGTGGCGATACGCTTGCCGCAATTGATCTTTATGATTTGAATCAACAAATCTCTTATATTTCCACAGGAGGAGGGGCATTTCTTGAGTGTTTGGAAGGAAAGACCTTACCCGCCGTTGCCATTTTGCAGGAGCGCGCTAAAGATGTTAAGACAGACTAAAATTGTTGCCACATTAGGTCCATCCAGTAGCTCACCAGAAACTCTTCGTGCCATGTTAACTGCAGGTGTTGATGTGGTGCGTATCAACTTTTCTCACGCAGATGCGTCTGCCTTATCGCTGATTGCTTTAGTGCGCCAGATCGCCGAAGAGTTAAATCATCCTTTAGCGATTATGGCTGATTTGCAAGGCCCTAAAATTCGTATTGGGCGTTTTCAAAATAAATCCATCACTTTAGTTGAAGATCAACCTTTTACCCTTGATTGTAATGCCCCAGAGATTTTAGGCGACATTCATGAAGTTTCTGTAGCCTATCCCAGCTTATCTCGCGAATTAATTGCTGGAGATCATTTACTGCTCAATGATGGTTTAATTGAATTGGAAGTAAAATCCATTTCTGGTTCAAAAATTCACTGCGATGTTATTGAGGGTGGTGTGTTAAGTGATCTGAAAGGATTAAATAGAAAAGGCGGTGGATTAGCGGCCAGAACAATGACAGAAAAAGACAAACGTGATTTACACACAGCCATCGAAGCAGAAGTAGACTACATCAGTTTGTCATTTGTAAAAGATGCTGAAGACATCCGCCATACTCGAGCCCTCATGGCTCAATTCGGTAAAAAGATACCCATTATTGCAAAAATCGAACGTACTGAAGCTTTGGAATATTTAACAGAAATCATTCAGGAAGCCGATGCAATCATGGTTGCTCGCGGTGATTTAGGCGTTGAAGTTGGAGCTGCTGAAGTACCAGCCATTCAAAAGCACATCATTGGCGAAGCGCGTCGTTTGGATAAACTGGTGATTACAGCAACGCAAATGATGGAATCAATGATTAATAATCCCCAACCCACACGTGCCGAAGTTTCTGATGTTGCCAATGCGGTACTCGATGGCACTGATGCCGTCATGCTATCTGCTGAAACAGCAAGTGGTCATTTCCCGATCAAAGTGCTGACGATGGTGAATAAAATCTGTTTAAGCGCCGAAAAACATGCCAGTTTTTATTATGATAGCAATATGGAAACATGTCATTACCAACGCGCAGATCAGGCAATTGCCATGGCGACGATGCATGCTGCGAATCATTTTCCCATCAAAGCAATCATTACTTTAACCGAATCAGGGGATACGGCCCTGTGGATTTCACGACAACACAGCACGGTTCCTATTATCGCCGTGTCAGCGAACAAACGCACCATCGGACGCCTATGTCTTGCTCATAATGTTTTTCCTGTATTCATGGATTATCATCAATTTAAATCCGACGCTTTAAACCAAAAAATCCTTGATGAATTAATCAGGCTCGGTCACCTTGAGCAGCAAGGCTTAGTGTTATTAACTCGTGGCCGAGTGATTGGCACAGCTGGAGGGACCAACAGCATGGAGATTATTCAAGTCTGATTGAAATGAGCAAAAATAAAAATTCGCTAAGAAACTTACCTTAAAACATAAATAGTAACTACTCACCCCTATACGCCACTGCGTGACGTACAGTGGTGAAAGAAACTGTACTCTAACGTTGCTTGTTCAATGCCATAGCTACAGCAACCAAAGGATTTATTCCCTTATTTTGCATAGTTTGTAAATAACTGGAAATGCGACAATAATCCTGGGCATATTTTTCTGTTCTGAAGCAACCCGATACCTTCTGTTTAACCTTTCCCATGCGCAAATAGCGTTCTGCACGATTGTTAGTAAAAGGAACATGTTGAAGCTTGGCAAACATCAAAACAGAGTTTTCAAACTGAGTT
>JBOFJV010000092.1:0-1703 GCA_051657005.1 Legionella sp.
ACAGAAGGGTTTCATCGTAAAATGAAACTAATTCAGCGAAGAGCTTATGGTTTTAGAAAATTTGAAAATTACAGAGTGCGTGTTAAGGTGCTCTGTGGGTGATTAGAGCTGCCACCTTAAATGGGAAAGAGCCAAAAAAGGTATCGATCACTTGGTTGTTTTAGGAGCGTTGTACAATGAATACAATACCAAACTACATTACATTGGGGCGAATCGTTATAATTCCAGTTTTTATACTTTTATATTATTTGCCTTATCCTACAGCACATGTTTTTGCTGCAGCTCTTTTTGCAACCGCCTGTGTTAGTGATTGGATGGATGGTTATCTTGCACGTAAAATGAATAGCCACAGCGCTTTTGGTTCTTTTTTAGATCCTGTTGCTGATAAATTACTGGTCTCTATCGCTTTAATCTTGTTATTGGGAACTAAAGAAAACCAACTTATAGTGTTTCCTGCCATTGTCATCATAGCGCGAGCAATTGTCGTTTCTGCTTTGCGAGAATGGATGTCTGAACTTGGAAATCGTACCAATATGGCTGTGAAGTTTGTGGGTAAGGTGAAAACTTTTTTGCAAATGATAGCAATTACCTGGTTACTTATTTCTAGTGATCCTGAAAATGTGTGGTGGGTCTGGACATGTGTTGTATTGCTTTATATCGCGGCACTAATGACCCTTTGGTCAATGCTCGTTTACTTGAATATTGTTTGGCCTGATTTAACGCAGGAGGTAAATGATAAAGCCAATGAGAATGTAAATGTAACTATCAATGTAAATGACGATGAAATGTGGGCTATATGATAAACACTCTGTCTGACAAAAAATTTATCGTTATGCCAGCGCTCCTGCTGTGAGCACTTTACCTGATTTTTTATAACATCATTGGTAATAATGCTGCAGAACATAATGCAAACTACAGTACTTACATACAAACCTCTCTGGATCAGCATATCCCTTTTATTCCTTCTTTTATTGTTATTTATTTTTTTACGGTGATTTATCCCATCATCAGTATCATCTACCTCATCAAAATAAGAAATCTGAGCATCCAAAGTTTTTATAGAATCTATTTTTCAGTCTTGTTGATGATTGCGGTATGTGGCGTCATTTGGCTCATTTATCCAATTAAGTTTACTCTGCGTGTATCCAATGCTGAGCTTGCCTCTTATGGTTTTTGGGGAAATATGGTGTCTTTTGCCTATCATTAGATTACTCCCTGGAATGCTTCACCTTCGTTCCATATTTCCATTTCCTGGTATATTTTCAGAATAATGCAGATATACTCATGCAGTCGTTTATTGGTATTTCTGATTTTATTTTATGCAATTGCCTTGTCTACTGTATTGATCCGCATCCACTACGTAGTTGATATTGTCTTTGGTATGTTAGTTTCTGAACTCTTTTCCAATGTCCTTTTGCGAAACCTGGAAAAATACCAGGTGTTTGGTTATCTTTCACGAAAGGCTTTTCTTTGTTACTACGTAGGAACCATAATAATTTTAGCTGGTAGAGTTAACCAGTCACCTGGCCAACCCCCCATTTAGAACCCATCGTGGCCTAATAAGGCAATGGGCTCAAGACAATTTCATTACATACTCATACCTTATCAATCAGAACAATCGGTGTATTATTTTTGCATCTGGTAGTGGATGCTTCTTTACGAATAGGTCGAATTTATTCCAGTCGAACGACTTGCGTTGACTC
>JBOFJV010000093.1:0-3268 GCA_051657005.1 Legionella sp.
ACGGCTTACAACTTCCTTTGCCTACGCTTAACCATACGCGTTACCACATACATCCCAAGGCTAAGTACGAAATGCGCTCGGTCGCGCTTTCCCGGTAGCACTTTCAGCTACTAGCGGTCGTGCACTTTCGTGGCGCACTTTTATTTGATTTTAATCAATTGACATACCAGGTGCATGGTTAATGGTGTTAACTTAAGCGGATGACACGGTCTCGTAGCCTGGGTGCAATGATCCATTATGACGACAACGACGTCATGCATCAACCACGGCAAATTCGCTCAAGACAACGCAAGAAATTGCCCGCAATGTCTAAATAGGTTGCAGCTTCTATTTCTAGCAAACACGTTGGGCTTGTCACATTAATCTCAGTGAGATAGTCCCCAATCACATCAATGCCCACAAAATATAAACCTTTAGCTTTCAATGTGGGCGCTATTTGTTCGCAAAGCCACCTGTCTCTTGCCGTAATGGGAACGACCTCACCACGCGCTCCTGCTGCTAAATTTCCACGTAAATCACCTTCAGAGGGAATACGTGCTAAAGCATAAGGTACTGGTTCACCATTAATTAATAAAATACGCTTATCACCAACAGTTTTTATTTCCGGAATATAGCGCTGAGCAATAATTGTTTGGGTTTGGTTTTTCGTTAATACTTCCAAAATTACTGCTAAATTTTTGCCTTGTTCATCAACATGAAATACCGAATTACCTCCCATTCCTTCGAGCGGTTTAAAAATGACCTGTTTGTTTTCCTTCCAAAATGACTTTAATTGACTCATGTTTCGTGAAACAAGCGTTGGCGGGCAACATTGTGGAAAATTTAAAGTAAAAAACTTTTCATTTGCATCACGTAAACTTTGTGGTTTATTTGCTACTAAAACGCCTTCACGTTCTGCGATCTCTAAAAAATAAGTGGTGTAAATGTACTCTGTATTAAAGGGAGGGTCTTTACGCATCAAAATGATATCAAACTCACCTAATGGCTTTTCTCCTAGAGATTGAGTAGTAGCCCAATCTTTACTATGCACCTCACCAATAGTTAAATCATAAACGTGTGCCAATGCACGACCTTCTCTACACAACAAATCCTCTTGAGTAAAATAAACACAAGTCCATCCTAATTCTTGTGCTCTTTTTATCATCGCCAAAGTGGTATCTTTATAAGGTTTTAATTGATGTAACGGATCAAGCAATACCGCCAGTTTCATGATTCACCTCCAATTGCTGCAATTTCTTTTGCAGCAGCAAGTGCAGCCAACCGAGCAATAACACCATAGACATAAAAACGATTGGGATAATCTACTTCGCTCAAATCATCACAGGGCATATTGCATGCTTGAGCAAACGCTAAAGGCTCAAAATGCATTCCTGGTGCATTTAAGTTCTCATCAATCCCTCTTTCTTTATGGACTCGATAAAACCCGCCAACGACAAATTGCCCAATCATATAGACTACAGGTTCAGCAACCGAATCATTGGGCATCGTTTCAAAAGTATATACTCCTTCTTGAATAATCACTCTATCCACTTTTCGCCCCCCTTTACTGCTCGACATCCTGGTACGCTGTTTTCGATTTAATTGGCGCACTTCTTCAGCTTCATGCACCATCATCACACTCATTCCATAAGTGCCATTGTCCGCCTTAATCACCACAAAAGGTTTTTCTTTTATTCCGTAAGTGGCATATTTATCATTCATGAGCGTTATAATTTTTTCTACTTCAATTGCTAACGTATCAAGACCATCTTGTGCCATAAAATCGATTCCGTCTATTGCACTAAAATAAGGATTGATAAGCCATGAATCCATACCAACCAACTCGGAAAATTCCACCGCAACTTGATCATAAAAATTGAAGTGATTTGATTTTAATCGTGAAGACCATCCTAATTTTGCTGTAGGTTTTATTTTCTGTTGAATGCCTTGTAAAATTTCGGGAATGCCTTGGGATAAGTCATTATTTAACATCAGAAAACAAGGATTAAAATCAGCTAACCCAACTCGATCACCCTGTCGTTGTATTGGCTCTAATAAAAGACTTTCACCACTATCAAGAGCGACCTCCGTGGGTTCTTTAAGATCAGGATCCAGACTGCCAATACGTACAATAAACCCAGCCTTTACAAAAATAGTTCGTAAGACACTGAGGCTTTGTAAATAAAATTTATTGCGTGTATGACTTTCCGGGATGAGTAAAATTCTCGTGCAATCATGAACATAGTCGATTAACACCGATTGGGCTGCTTGAATGCATAAGGGCAGAAATTCAGGATTCAAATTATTAAATCCTGCTGGAAATAAATTAGTATCTACAGGAGCCAATTTAAATCCTGCATGCCGTAAATCAACTGAAGAAGTTAAAGGTGGCGGAGTTTCTTTCCATTTGTGTCTAAACCAGGCTTCAATCGCTGCAACTTGATTCAAAACGACTTTTTCCACATGAAATAAAGGTCCAGAACGTGCAGTAGTCAAATGAGGTACGGGAATTTCATAAGCATTCATGCTTTCTCTCTTATTATTTTTTTGCAATGATGTTACCCATGTTGGTGTCGAAATAAAAGATCTTCTTGTTTTTCTGTTATTATACCCACCTGTAACCTGGATATAGCGAAGTAAACAGCGTACCAAACTGTATGTACTCACAAAATAAAGGAACCTTATTTATGATGCTTAGTGAACTGGCGCAACAATTTTCCACACAGATACAAACTTTTTTATATATCATGATGCTCGTTAATGGTATTTTACATTTATTTTTTGCAGGTGCTGTTGCGCATGATGCCGGCATTATGAATCGCATGGGACAAAAACCTGTTTTGGTTTCTGCTTCCACCTGGGCATTTGCAACTTTAATTGGTGGTGTGTTTACTGCTGCAATTTATTGGCTACTTAATCACTCCACACTAACAAGACCACCAATCAGAGAAACTCGTTATGACCAACCTTAATGTTAAAACACTTGATGTCCATGAACTGAAAAATAAAATGGAAAAAATCGGCTCTACACCAATTAAGGGTGCACTTTAATCAAATTAGTCTAGACTAAGTACTTGATTTAGCGAACAAAAGGAGATTAAAGTGCCGAAGTACAATCTTATCCTAAATTTACCTGGATTTTCCATAGTCAAAGTGAGCGGATATCAACCATTAATATTAGATGTAAGCTATAACCGATTAGCCCGTTGTAGTCATTGTCAAAGTAAGAGCGTACGCAAGAAATCCTCGTATATACGCAGAGTTCATCATGAGTTAATCGGACATCGTC
>JBOFJV010000094.1:0-3807 GCA_051657005.1 Legionella sp.
TAAATGGCTAAATAGGCGGAGTCAACGCAAGTCGTTCGACTGGAATAAATTAGACCTATTCGTAAAGAAGCATCCACTACCAGATGCAAAAATAATGCACCGATTGTTCTGATTGATAAGGTATGAGTATGTAATGAAAGTGTCTTGAGCCCATTGCCTTAGTAGGGCACGATGGGTTCTAAATGGGGGGTTGGCCAGGGGACTGGTTAACTCTACCAGCTAGCAAAAATTGTATGTATTGGTGCAGGTGCTGCAGGAATTGCATCCATGCGCTTGCTTGTTGCTTTGGGGGCTCATAAGGAAAATATGCTGCTTTTGGATACGAAAGGAGTCATTCATTCAGGTCGTGCTGATTTAAATGCGTATAAGTTTGCTTTTTCACGCACTACTGATTGCCGAACTCTGGAGGATGCATTAGTTGATGCGGATGTATTTATTGGTGTTGCCAAACCGGATGTGTTAGACGCTCACTTGTTGAATTTGATGGCGCCTAATCCAGTTATTTTTGCTTTATCTAATCATGATCCTGAAATTAGGCCCGAGGTAGATCATCAAGTACGTGATGATCTAGTGATTGCTACTTGGCGTAGTGATTATCCGAATCAGGTAAATAATGTGTTATGTTTTCCCTATATTTTCCGTGGCGCTCTGGATGTGCGTGCTAAGTGTATTAATCAATCCATGCAAATTGCAGCAGTTGAAGCAATTCGTCAATTGGTGCATGAGCCAGTTCCCCAGGTAGTGAAGGATAATTACCCAGGAGTTACGCATTGGGAGTTTGGTCCTAACTATATTATTCCAAAGCCTATAGATCCTCGTTTGCGAGAACGAGTTCCAGCTGCTGTAGCTCAAGCTGTAATAGCGAGTGGCGTGAGTCAAGTGAATTAAAATAAAAGCATCCCGAATACATTAAGGGATCTCTAGGTGTAGTTGTATGCCGTATGAGATACGCCTGATTGTGCTCAGGATAAAAATAGGTGATTTATTAACATCAAGAGCGTTATCTGTCATCGTTTGACGGAGCTGCATTCTTGGTTAACCCAATAGTTAAGGAGATGGCCTTGCTTTCTGAAAATCGTAGAAATTACGCCATAATAGGATGGCTTATTTGTGGTCTTGGAGCCGTTTTTTACAGTTATGAGTATTTGCTTCGCATAGCACCCAGCGCAATGGAAAGCGCTTTGCGGGATCATTTTAATTTAACTGCTACCTGGTTTGGGCATATTTCATCTATTTATTATTATGCTTATGTACCAATGCAATTACCTGTAGGGTTAATGATGGACCGGTATGGTCCTAGGAGATTGTTAACTTTTGCATGTTTGATTTGTGTTCTTGGAACCTTTTTATTTACTGGGACATCACATTTTTGGGTTGCTGCTGCAGGTCGATTCTTGGTGGGATTAGGTTCTGCATTCGCTTTTGTGGGCGTATTAAAGCTGGCTACAATTTGGTTGCCTGAGAACAAGTTGGCTATGGTTTCTGGTATCACTGCGGCATTGGGAACTGTTGGTGCAATGTTAGGTGATAATTTTTTAGAAGTGTTTGTTCACCAATTTGGATGGATTAAGACGCTTAATGCAACAGCATTTTTTGGTATGGTTTTAACCTTTGCTTTATGGTTGGGAATTCATGATAAAAAGGGCAAGCACCGACAAAGTGGCACGGTTTCTAATTTTAAAAGAGGATTAATTGACCTCAACATTATTGTACGTAATAAGCAAATTTGGATTAACGGATTTTATGGTTGTCTGGTTTATCTGCCAACCACTGTTTTTGCTGAGTTGTGGGGTATTCCTTATCTAAGACATGCTCATGGTTTAACCGACCATGCAGCAGGCGTCGCCAATTCATTACTCTTTTTAGGATTTACTTTAGGTGCTCCGCTGATGGGTTATCTTTCTGACCGATTAGCACGCAGAAAGCTGCCGATGTTTTTAGGTGCGAGCATTGCTACTGTGTTGATGCTTACTGTCTTGTATTTCCCTGGTTTGACGGAGACTAATGTCCAGGTGCTGATGTTTTTATTGGGCTTATTTTATAGTGCTCAAGCGATTGTATTTGCTGTTGGTCGAGAGTTGAGCCCTGGTGAAGCAGCAGGTACGGCTATGGCGCTTACCAATATGATCGTGATGTTAGGCGCGATGTTATTGCAACCTTTAGTAGGGCATTTATTGGATTTTAGTTATTCTTTACGTAGTGGTGCTTCGGTTACAACAGCATTGGCTGTAGAGAATGTTCATAAATTATATAACATGACTGATTATCGCATTGCATTAGCTTTTATACCTATCGGTATGTTTGTTGCGGCTTTATTAACATTCTTTTTAAAGGAAACACACGCTCATGCACCTAAATGATGTAGTTTCAAGAAAGCAACTGTTTTATGGCACAGTTATGTGTTTTGTCGGGGCGGTTTTTTATTGTTATGAGTTTATTTTACGCATTATTCCTGGTGTGTTACAAACTGAGCTCAGTACCGCATTAGGACATATTTCGGCAACCACATTCGGTCAGATTTCTGCCTTATATTATTTTGCATATTCTCCAATGCAAATGCCTGTAGGGATGTTAATGGACCTATTCGGTCCAAGACGTCTTTTAACTTTTGCTTGTCTCTGTTGTACATTAGGTTCATGGATGTTTACGTTGACATCATCCATGTTTTTGGTAGGCGCGGGACGTTTTTTAGTTGGTTTTGGTTCTTCCTTTGCCTTTGTCGGTGTATTGTCACTTGCATTACATTGGCTGCCGAGACGTTATTTTTCTTTGGTCGCAGGGCTAATGACTACATTAGGAATGTTAGGACTTGTTTATGGTGAAGTAAAAATTACGGAATGGTCTCAGAGCATTGGTTGGGAACATGTATTATTCTCGATTGCGATTATAGGTTGTGGATTGAGTCTTGTGATCCTGCTCTTTGTTCGTGATGGTCCTAAAGGGCACCAGACTAATAAACATCCGTTGCCTGAATTTTTTCAAAATGTACTCAAAGTATTGATGGCGCCTGAGGTGTTGATTATTGGTTTTGTTGGCGCATGTTTGTATACCTCGTTGTCTGTATTTGGTGAGCTTTGGGGAAAAACCTATTTAGAACAAGCACACCATTTAACGAAAGTTGAAGCCGCTAAGACAGTATCCGCTGTATTTTTAGGTTGGGCTGTAGGTGCGCCTATTGCGGGTTATTTATCCGATCGCACAGGTCGACGTTTACTGCCTTTAGTGATCGGCGCTATTTTAGCTTTGATTTGTATCAGCATCGTTTTGTATTGGCCTAATTTGTCTTACGTGAGTTTAAATATATTGTTGTTTTTATACGGCGTGTTTAGTGCCACCGAAATTATTGTGTTTATTATGGCTAAGGAATGCAGTGGGGCCCTATTATCAGGTACAGTATTTGCTGCAACGAATATGATAGTTACGCTTGGTGGCGTTGTTTTCCAGCCTTTAGTCGGTAAATTATTAGATACTTTTGGTGACAGCGGTATCGTGGAAGGAGAGCATATTTATACTGTAGTTGATTACCAAGTGGCTTTATCGATATTACCGCTGTCGTTGCTGTTAGTTACTATTCTTGCATTCTTTATTAAAGACCATAAAGATCATAAAGAACACCTTATTAATTAATTGTTAGTTTTATCCTAATAAATCTGGCTCTTTACCACTTAAGGTGGCAGCTCTAATCACCCACAGAGCACCTTAACACGCACTCTGTAATTTTCAAAATTTCTAAAACCATAAGCTCTTCGCTGAATGAGTTTCATTTTACGATGACACCCTTCTGTGATTCCATTTGATTTACTAAAC
>JBOFJV010000095.1:0-11018 GCA_051657005.1 Legionella sp.
CTAGGCCTGATAACCTGAGTGAAGAAAATAAGGCTAAAAGAGACGCATTTTTAACTCAAAATCCGGCTAGCGATGCAATCTATCAATTCCAACAACAACTTCATTCTCTTTTAATGAAAAGAGCATTAACACAAAAGGCATGTCGTAAAGTAATACCTACCTTCTTAGGAATGCTGACTGAATTAAAGCAAAGTGCTTTTAAGGCGTTAGCTTCATTGGGTAAGACCATGGGAGCTTGGAAAGATGAAGTCGCCAGAATGTGGCGGTTTAGTAAATCAAATGGAATCACAGAAGGGTGTCATCGTAAAATGAAAATCATTCAGCGAAGAGCTTATTGTTTTAGAAATTTTGAAAATTACAGAGTGCGTGTTAAGGTGCTCTGTGGGTGATTAGAGCTGCCACCTTAAATGGGAAAGAGCCCAAATTTACTTGATATTCAAGCTGTAGGAATCGCACAAGCTTCAGTAATTTTCGACGGCTTTTATATGGGTTACGCATATAGTCACTATAACACATCTTCTAACTGTGGTTTTGCGATAAGCCCAGTAGAGGCTGACAATGAAGACGACGCAATAGAACAGACTAATGAAGCGTTGTCTAAGATGACTTCTGTTGGTGTTCCAGAACAAGATGGCGGAGCTGAGTTAGTCTGCATCTATGAAACATGAAACCAGGATCTTTTTGCCGTTGCAATTAAAGGTCATTTTGGGGTATCACCAATGAAATTTAAACAATACATGCATCATATGCACTAATTCCTTTGTGATAAACGTTTGGTAAAACGTAGCTTGGTTGTAACTGTTCACCTATGTCAATTTCGTCTTTGCGAGCCAGCTCGCAAAGACGGCTGTTTTAAGAAGTTCACCTACCTCATGAACTGTTACTTGCAAGTAACCGGACTTACTCATTTCTGAATCAAGCGCCTGACTACTTCTTGATCTGAAAAATCATATTTCACAGTTCCAATTTGCTGATACGCTTCATGGCCTTTTCCTGCAATTAAAATCACATCCTGTTCATCTGCTGCATTTAAAGCATACGCAATAGCTTCCTCGCGATTTACTATCTGGATTGCCTTTGAAGAGGAAGAAAGTGCTTCTGCAATCTCGTTAATAATGACTTGTGGATCTTCAGTACGCGGATTATCACTGGTAATTACTATGTGATCGGCCAACCGAGCAGCAACCCTTCCCATAACGGGTCTCTTCGTCTTATCTCTGTCACCACCACAACCAAATATCACCCACAAGCGTCCTTTTTTTAATTGATTCATGGTGATTAATGCATTTTCCAAGGCATCAGGTGTATGTGAATAATCAACAAGTACATAAGGGGAATGAGCAACAATTTCCATACGCCCAGGAGCTGCCTTTAATTGTGACATGACAGTAACAATGTGTTCAGGTGCATAACCCGCTGCCAATAAACTACTAAATAATGCCAGGCTATTATAAATATTAAACTGGCCTAGTGCTTTGATTCGCAAATGATGCTGCCCCCAAGGAGAGTGAACTTCAATTTCTGTGCCATTAATGTCCATAGACCAATTTACTGCTTTCACATCACAGTGGTTGTGAATTCCATAGGTCAATTTCTTTACATGCGGTTTAATCGCAGCAGTCATCACTTTTTGGTACGCATTATCTTGGTTTATAATTGCCCACTGCAACGATTCCCAAGCAAATAATAATGCTTTCGCCTGAGCATAATTTTCCATAGTATGATGATAATCTAAATGATCCAGGGTTAAATTAGTAAATATGGCTTGAGTAAAATCAATCGCATCAACTCGATGTTGTGCCAGCGCATGAGAAGAGACCTCCATACACACTTGCTTTAAATCTTGATTTCTATATTGATGTAATAATTTCTGCAAACACAGAGAATCAGGTGTCGTATTGTCCAATAGCGTTAATTGATTTACATTGCCTTGACCAATTGTGCCTATATACGCAGCACCATGGCCTAACAGATGATGGGCCTGAGCCAATTGATACGCAATTGTTGTCTTCCCATTTGTACCAGTCACTCCAGTCACTGTTAAAAAACGGCCAGGATTGTCATAAAACTGTTTGGTAATCATGGCAAGCTGGGTTGCCAATTCAGGAACAGGAATACACGGCACTGACTCAGGTAAGACAGCATTTTTAGGAAAATCAACAGGATCATAAGCAACTGCAACCGCACCTGAGGAAATCGCTTTGCCAATAAATAAACGCCCATCAGCAGCTGCTCCAGGATAAGCTATAAATAAATCACCACGCTGAATACGACGGCTATCATTCTCTATGCCTGTGACAGTACAATCTGCTGTTAATTGACCTATCCATGGTTTTAATAATTGTGAGAGTTTCATTTATTGGTTCCCAGTTTTGCTTTTGCAAAGAATTACACTAACTCATCAGTCGGTATATTAAACAATCGCAAAGCGCCTGACATCACTTTAGCAAATAAAGGCGCTGCTACCGCAGCAGCATAATAACCTTTTCGAGAAGGCTCATGAATTATAACAACTACGACAAATTTTGGCTTTGAAACAGGTGCTACGCCGATAAAACTAGCGGTATATCGTTTGTCTTTGTATCCATCTTTACCAGCAATACGGGCTGTTCCCGTTTTCCCGGCCACACGATAACCAGGTACTCGAGCAGCTTTCCCCGTACCATCTTTACCTAAAACAGCCTCCATCATCGCTAAAACTTGTTTTGCTGTTTCAGGTTTCATCACTTGTACCGCTTGTGTTGGTGGATCATTATGGAGCAAAGTAACCGGAATTAATGTCCCATGATTGGCGAAAACCATATTCGCTTTTGCTAATTGCAGGGCAGTAACTGATAAACCATAACCAAAACTCAAGGTCGCCAAAACAAAAGGATTTGCATTTTTAACATTAACGATTGCTCCCTCGCTTTCCCCAGGATAAGTACTTTCAGTACGCTGAGAAAAACCGCAACGTTGTAACAGTCCGATTAATTGTTCAGGAGGACTTGCTAAAACCATTTTGGTTACCCCAACGTTACTTGAGTGCTGCAGTATGCCTGTTACATCTAAAACACCGTAATTATGAATGTCACGAACGAGATGACCATGAACATTCATCCAACTTGGGTTTGTATCAATAATGGTTGTGGGCTTAAATAAACCTGTTTCCAAGGCACTGGCGATACTAAAAGTTTTAATCACCGAGCCTGGTTCAAAAGTATCCGTAACCGCTCTATTCCTATAACTGTCTTTATCATAACGCCCTCGTGAATTCGGATTATAGGAAGGCACATTAGCCATAGCTAAAATTTCACCATTTTCAGTATCTACTACGACTACTGAACCCGCCTTAGCAGCAAACTCTGCGACTGTTTTATTTAATTCACTATAGGCTAAGTATTGTAATCGTCTATCGATACTTAAGGTCATGTCACGACCAGGTCGTGGCTGTTTGATGACGCCTAATTCATCAATAATTCTTCCCAACCGATCTTTAATGACACGTTTTTTACCAACAACACCTTTCAACCAATCTTGATAAGCCAGTTCAATTCCTTCCAAGCCCTGATCATCAACATTAGTAAATCCAACCAGCTGAGAAATACTGTCTGAGTCAGGATAATAGCGTTTAAATTCCTTTTGGAAATTAACTCCTGGGATTTTCAGAGATTTTATTTGCTTGGCTAATGGTGGTGGTAACTGTCTTTGTAGATAGAGGAACTCCAATTCTTTATTCTGTGCATCAACTATTTTTCGACTGAGTTGTTTTGGTGTTAAATTCAGATATTCAGCTAAAGACATAAATTGGTCTTTATCTGGTGAAAACTCTTTAGGATTCACCCAAACCGATTCTACAGGAGTACTAATTGCCAAAGGAGTACCATTCCTGTCCATAATCATCCCTCGATGTGCAGGAATATCTACTGTGCGTAAACTGCGAGCATTACCCTGTCCTTGCAAAAACTGTCGATGCAATACGGTGAGATCAACCATACGCCATATCAACACCAGTAAAAGCAAAGAAAAGAAAGTAGATACTATGACAAGTCTGTTGAAATGAGTTGATTTTTTCATGGATATCTACCCATCTGAGGTCTAGGAAAAGTGGAGCTCAATCCGCAAATTCCAATGCAATAAACCAGAGTTAAAGATTTCGGATTACATAATAATTTACATTATAAAAACTAAACGGCAATGGTACTCGTTTGAGACTCTGTTTGCAATTCACTAAATTGACCTGGTCGCACATCGAAAGAATGTGCGCAAGCATCGACCAAGAAACAGTTCTATTGCTGCGCTTGCAACCAATAAGTATTTTTTGTGGTTGGCAAAACCATTTGTAATTTCTCACTTGCCAATTCTTCTACGCGAGCTGGGGTCGCCAAGCTTGCTTGTTCAAGAAGCAACTGCCCCCATTGCAATTGCAAATAGTGCGTTTGCTGTTCTTGTTGCTCTACCTGGTTTAAAGTCACTCGATATGAATTGGTGCTATAAACTACAGCCAATGCGCTCAATAATACAGCAACGAGTAATACCATCAGCATGTATAATGACTTTGACATCTGCATATCTGCCAGTTGACCATTAAATAAAGTACCTTGATTGATTACTTTCGCTGCAGCATTCATGCTAGTCTCTCCCCTATTCTTAGTACAGCACTTCGAGCCCTAACGTTCTCTTTTACTTCACTTTCTTGCGGCATTATGGCCTTACCTACTCTCTTAAAATCTGTCTTTAGTTCTTCATAACGTATGGGCACTTCGGGAGGCGGCCTGGCTCCTTGCTCTTTATCACGCATAAATTGTTTGACGATGCGATCTTCAAGCGAGTGGAAACTAATCACTGCCAATCTTCCTTTAGGTGCTAAAACCCGAAGGCTTTGCTCCAAACAACTTTTTAAATCATTTAATTCTTGATTCACATGAATCCGGATCGCTTGAAATACGCGTGTTGCCGGATGTTTATGTTTTTCCCACTTTGGATTTGCTTCCTTCACAATTTCAGCCAATTGCAACGTTGTAGTAATTGGCGCTTTATTTCTTGCCGTAACAATTGCTCTGGCGATTCGCCATGCAAAGAGCTCCTCACCATATAACCTGAAAATTGTTGCCATTTCCTCAACTTCTGCTTCATTAACAAATCGCGCAGCACTCAATGGTTGGGATAAATCCATACGCATATCCAATGGTCCTTGTTGCATAAAACTAAACCCTCTTTCAGGGTTATCGAGTTGCGGAGAAGACACCCCTAAATCCAGTAAAATGCCATCGACTTTCCCCAATACCCCAGCTTCAGTAGCAAACTCTTGAATTCGTGCAAATGAACCTTGAAATATATGTAAGCGTTTATCTCCACCAAAACGCTCTTTTGCATGAGCAATTGCATCCAAATCTTTATCTATGGCATATAAACGCCCTTGTTCGTCTAAATGACGTAAAATTTCAGTACTATGACCACCTCGGCCAAACGTGCCATCGAAATAGATCCCATTGCTTTTTATCGCTAATGCGTCTATTGATTCATGCAGTAATACCGATTGATGCATCGCCATTTTTGTTTCCATTACAAAGAAAACGTTTTCATTTCATCTGGAAGCCCTGAGGTTCCTGAACTTTCATCAGCCAACCATTGCTCACGTCGACTTTCCCAAATGTCTTTATTCCATACTTCAAATTTATTTCCCTGGCCTATCATCACTACATCTTTTTCCAACTGTGCATAATTTCTTAAAACAGTGGGTAACAACACTCGGCCATTTGCATCCACTTCCACATCGGTCGCATGACCAATTAATAAACGCTGTATTCTTCGTGCTGCAGCATTAAAACTGGGTAGCTTTTGCAAATTGCCTTCAATTATTTGCCACTGAGCCGCTGTGTAGAGCAATAAACATGTCTCTTCAGTATCAATAGTAATCACCAAAGGAATTTTTTCTTCAGCACCCAGCGCAGAACGATAGCGCGTAGGGATAGCTAAACGCCCTTTAGTATCTATGGTGATTGCATTTATTCCACGAAACATGGTTTTTACCTAAGTGAAGTTTTTTTCCTCCACAATTCTCCACTTTTTTATTATTTTACTCCACTTTTATACACTATAGAAACACATTTCTTCACGCGTCAAGATAAAAATCCACTTTTTAGCTAATTTGTTTGTCACCCAATGAATAAATGATTAAAAACGATGCGGTAGATAGAAAAAATGAGCACATCTTGAATTGAAAAAAGAAAACCCTGAATTGAATAGAAACTCAAAACAGGGTTTAAACGGAACGGTTAGGGATTAGAACAGAGAATAAGGAGGTGGAGCCTCGGATAAGCGATCACTGGTTACTGCTAATTCATCTAATTGAGTTTTTTTATCTTCTGACAATGATTCTAGTGGAGGTGCTGAAGGTTCTGGATGTTTACCGGTAAAAAATACATGACTACCACTGGCTCCACTTAAATCTGAATCAGGTCGCTTTTGAGGTAAAGGCATTGGAACAACTACTTTTTGCTTCGCCTTTTCTTTTTTGGGTTGATTTATTATTTCCAAACTGTCTTCAAAAGTCACATTGAGTTGCATACGTGCGATGAGCGTATTGATCAATGATATTTCTTCGGCGTCGAACATGCAAAATCCATTGTTATTTAAATTCAGTGTTGTGTGCGGGCGAAAGAGAGCTAAAAACTCCATTACCCCTCTGAAACCTAGAAGGTGAAGTTCATTCCCTTCAAAACTATAAGAGGTAATGCTATTCTGCTCGTGATTCAGAATATCCCCCAAAAGGTTACCATCTGCATGATGAAGTCCAGTATAATCCAGATTCAATGATGTAACAGATGGCGGCATTTTTCTAATAATTACACATAAATTGATAAGACCATCTTTATTAGGATCTCCGGGGATCGGACTCTTTAAATTATATAGATCATTATGAGCCAAATCGACCGTTTTAATTGTAACAGAACCCTGCGTAGCCCCTAGAAACAACGCGCATAGTGCATAAACATTTGCAGAGCCCAGTTTTTTACCTCTTAAGCTAAGGGTATCAGCGTCTTTGGGAAAAGCTCTCGCTGTTGAACATACTTTCCCCTTACCAAGTTCAAAGAAACCGAGGGAATCTATATCCTTATCAAATCGAATCGTCTTATTTTCGACAACAAAAAAAGACTCAAATGCACTTCGAGATAAATAGTGATCTACTCTAACACCAAGTCGCTCTTGATCACCTTGAAGGAGATATCCAAAACGATGTTCCGGATCAGTTACAGAAAATTGTTGGATCAGCTCCAAATGCGGTTTATATTTTCTGTTGTAGAGGGATTTAGAACTATATCCTCCAAATGTGGCCAGTTCTTTTTTAGGATTAAAACTACTCGCAGAATCCACTTGAACCTCTTCCTTTTTAAATCCTTTAATTTTCAGTGGACCAAGCACCATCAGTGACGTCCATAGAAAGGGTAATTCTTTAGGATCTTGCCCTTCTTCTAATACAATAGGTTCTCTTTTTTGGGAGGTTTTTCCATGAGAACCATAACTTGGCGTTTTAGGAGGATTCATATGATCATCTAAAATCATATTAGCCAACTCTAGTGTGCAATAAAGAAGAACATCTTCATCATCAGGAAGATCTACAAGACTAAAAATCATTTCTAAATTCCTTTATCAGTCAGTGAGGACTCGACATGCGTACTGTTCCACAATGCTTTAAAATACATCTAAAAAAAACACCTTATATTATGGCGCCTCATTGTCTAAAATGAAAGCATTTTTTCGTTTTTATGATTAAAGTAAACGCAACAGGTTGATTAATTTGATTAAAAATAGTTATTCATTTTTTTGCGAGATCTCGCATTACTTTCTAATAGCGGGATGCATATCCGCTTCATTATCGTTGACTTTCTTTATTGTTTTGGGAGGGAAAAAGCCATAATAGAGTATATCAAAATGCCAATTTGCAGCTTTTTCTACCGATGGTTCTACACCAGTTAAAGGAGATGAAATGAGTGCATAAGCAAAGGAGGCTCCTGCTATAACCTTGTTTGTATTTGTTTTATCAACTTCTAGAAATTGATTGATTAAATAATCAACCATAGGAACAGTTAATACAGTCAACATAATCCAGGGTGATGCACCTACTGCGACTAAGGTTAAAGCACGAATGGCCTGGTTAATCCAATAAATTTGCTCCGCATCGCATTGTTCCTTTAACAACTGCATCACCACTTCATCAGATAAAGTAAATAAAAATGAAATAAGAGTCCCTTGCTTCACCGCTTCTTTTATCATGACAAGTAACTGATTGGGAATCAGTTTAAACAAAGAATGTTCATCCGTTGTAAAGTGATTCTCCTGATGAAGCCCTTTTTCTAAATGACCAGATATTGTCGCTGTTTCATCTATAGAAACTAAAGCACCAGACACAGAAGAACTCGAAACAGAAGAATTGCATTCATTGTTATCAAGCCCCATGCTGCTAAAGGAATCATCACTAACAAGAGAAACAAGTGAGTCAAAAATTCCGCTAACAAAATCTTTATTTTCTTCCTTTTCTAGTTTTTTTGCTTTTTATTAGTCATAAAGTACTCATCGATACCTAAGTTACCCTAACAATATGAAGCTGTTATTTGCGCAATGATTCAGGCTTGAAAAAACAAAAATCAACCATTCATCAAAGCAGCTAAACGTATTCCTTGCAGCACTAAATCCGGGACCAAATGATCATACAAATCTTGTTTTTCGAATAGAGATGCAAAACCACCTGTAGCCAAAACCAACACTTTCTCTGAACCAAAGGCTTCTTGTTTCATGCGATGAATCAATTCACGGCACGCACCGAGAACCCCATAGAACACACCGGATTGTATGCTTTCAGTTGTAGAACGCCCTATTGAATTCTCAATTTTAATAATTTCTACAGCTGGTAACTTCGCTGTGTTTTTTGACAAAGCATCTACGTATAATCGCACGCCAGGTAGAATGGCGCCACCTAGATACGCTTTTTGCCCGCTGATAACACAAAAAGTGGTTGCTGTACCAAAATCAATAACAATTACATTTTGATTGGGATAACGGTGAGTCGCTGCAATTGCATTTGAAATCCTATCAGCGCCAACTTCAACAGGATTACGGTATTTAATATTCAAACCAGTTTTAACACCTGCTTGTAATAAAAAGGGGTCGATTGAAAAGTATTTAACGCAAGCAGAACGTAATGAATAATCAATTTGAGGAACAACAGAACAAATACCTATCTGTTTAATTGCCTCAGGAGAGCAATTATTTTCCCGCAAAACACTTTTTAAAAAGATCCCTAACTCATCGGACGTACTTACCTTTGATGTATGACGAAAACGGAGTTTTATCTCTTCTCCATCAAAAACACCACCATATATATGAGAATTACCGACATCGATACATAAAATCATAACGCAATCATTTCTGGTTAAAAACCTCGATAGTAAATGGCACTTTCATTATTAGCAAGTTACTGCGGTAGTTTTTTCAGTTGCATAAAATTAACTGTGTACAGAAAGTTAAATAAAAAAGCCCCGCAAACGCAGGGCAATAGTGGAGATCATTTTATTTATATTTATTGAAAGTTGCCATCAGAAATACAGCTTATTTCTGATGGCACTTTGATTAGTAGGGTTCAACGACAACCGTAGTACCAATATCAGCAAAATTCTGATTTAACCATCTTGCTGCACTAGGTAAGACACGGATACAACCATGACTCGCATTGTAGTTTGGTACATCGTAAGCCGCATGGATGGAATAACCGCCGTGGAAATGCATGCAATAAGGCATTCTTGCTCCACCATGAGTTTCCAGTGGATAAATACTGGAAGTACAATCTTCGCCCTTCTTAGAATAAATACTAAATGTTCCAGTAACAGTATGACATGGTTTACCTTCATCGGCACAAAAATCCTGCCCACCAGAAGCGCTACCCGTATTTACCCTGTTACCTTCTCTGTCATAAGCAGCCCATGCTGTAGCTTTCGGACTAAATACGATGACTTTTTTTCCTGTTGCTTTTCGTTTCATCGGAAAGTAACCGTAGCCCTTATGGTCTGCGTCCATGCTCATTGTATAGTGAGTATAGCCCGCATCATCGACTATCGGGACCGATCTATCCATGGAAGCACAGGATGTTGCTAATGCACACACTGGAACTAACACTAAATATTTTTTCACTTTTTTTCTCCATCTTTTTTCTTCTTTATCTGGAGATTTAAAAATAGGTTTAGGTTTTTTTGTAAATTTTTTTATATAGTGTTTTTTTTATGAACTCACAGCGTATTTAATACTTAATTTTTTGTTCGTTTTGTGAGCATAAATTCAATAGCGAGCATCAGTTGTTTGTCAGAACATTCAAAACATCCTCCTCTTGCAGGCATAAGATTCACACCCTCATTCGTATGCTTAAAGAGACTATTCATTCCTTGTTTTAAACGCTCTTTCCAATCTTCTTCTTCACCAATTCTTGGCGCACCAATTGGAATTAATGGTTTTTTTGCATGACAATTGACGCAAAAATGCGTGTAAATTTGCTCCCCTTCATTTTTGCTGCCATTAATGGATTGCAAAAATTCCTGGGGATGATGGCTTTCTGCATACACGGATTGAAACATTAAGAAAAGCACTGCACTGATAGAACGAATCAGCATGTTTTAAGCTCCTAAAAATTGGCATAATATTTGCTAAATCCAGTAAGACATGAAAAAAGGATTGTTTTGTGAGAAAGTGCATACTAAGTGTTTTACTATTTTTTGCAAGTATTGGGGTACATGCTGATACGATGCAATCTTCAGAGGTATTGACCAATAAAATAGAAGAACACATTCGTACTGAGCTTGCAGCGTATAAAGAAGGAACGATTCGAGTCAGCGCCGATAAGATTGATTCTCGGTAACTACTCACCCCTATACGCCACTGCGTGTCGTACATGGGTGAACGAACTATATTTAGAAAAAAATTGAAAAAAATCAAAAAAATCAAAAAATACTTGACATGTTTTTTTGTGTTAAATTTCAAAATTCACTGAA
>JBOFJV010000096.1:0-3531 GCA_051657005.1 Legionella sp.
TGGTCGATGGATTTTATGCACGATCAATTAGAAGATGGTCGTAGCTATCGATTATTAAACGTGCTTGATGATTTCAACCGAGAAGGTCTTGCTATTGAGGTGGATCTATCCTTGCCAGCAGAGCGCGTTGTACGGACGCTTAATCAGAGCATCGAATGGCGTGGTAAACCGCGACAAATACGTTGTGACAATGGCCATGAATATATTAGTAAGTTGCTGTGGCAATGGGCTGATAAAAATCAGATACAATTGATTTTTATTCAACCAGTAAACCCACAACAAAATGCTTATATTGAACGGTATAACCGTACGGTTAGGTATGATTAGTTAAGACAATATTTATTTCAAAGTATTGCTGAGGTACAACTACATGCGACACAATGGTTATGGACGTACAACAATGAACGTCCAAATACTGCTATGGGAGGAATTCCTCCAAGGCAGACATTGGCACTAGTTGCCTAATCCTCTACTTTTAGCTTCGGTTAAAAATGTGGGGATTACCCTTCCCCGAGCTA
Source organism: Legionella sp. (assembly GCA_051657005.1). Classification (GTDB taxonomy): domain Bacteria; phylum Pseudomonadota; class Gammaproteobacteria; order Legionellales; family Legionellaceae; genus Legionella. Next base: position 519 of record JBOFJV010000096.1, read on the forward strand.
CAATTTTTGTAATTGATTTACTTATGGCATGTCACGCCCTGGAAACAGTTACGATAATTCTCGAGCGTAAATATCATCGAAACGCTTGATATCATCCTCACCTAAATAAGAACCACTCTGGACTTCGATCACGTACAGTGGTTCCGTACCCGGGTTGCTTAAACGATGAAGCGTATTTTGTGCGATGTAGGTCGATTGGTTGGCTGACAAATAAATGGTTTGGGTGTCGTTGATGACTTCTGCTTTTCCAGATACTACGACCCAATGTTCGGCTCGATGCTGATGCATTTGCAAAGACAAACGAGCACCTGGCTTCACCATTAATCGTTTCACTTTGAACACAGCACCTTCAGCTAATACCTCGTAATACCCCCAAGGGCTAGATACGCGTTGATGATCATGAGTAAGCTGATGGTGGTCTTTACTTAAAGAACTCACTAAATCTTTAACGTGTTGGGAATACTGTTTATCAGCAACTAATACTGCATCCTGGGTTGCTACAATAATTTGATCTTGAATGCCTATAGCCGTTACTAAAATATCGGTACTGTGAATCAAGCAATTGCTGCTTTTTTGGGCAATCACTTTTCCGGTTACGGTATTCCCCTCGTCATCAGGCGTATTGGCATCTGCAACAGCAGCCCAACATCCTAAATCACTCCATTGCATGGACACAGGAATAACCGCAGCCTTATTGGTTTTTTCCATAATGGCATAATCTATAGATTCGGACTCACATCGCGAAAAACATTCTAAATCAAGGCGTAAGAAATCATGATGTTGCTGTGCCTTCGAAACCGCTTGTTGACTAAAATAATTGATATCGGGTTGATATCCTGCCAGCTCATCGAGATAGACTCCGGCGCGACAAACAAACATCCCGCTATTCCAAAAATAATTACCTTGGGCAATAAACTCTTTTGCCGTCTCAACTCCTGGTTTTTCCCTAAAGCTTAGAACACCTTGTACTTTATCGGTTAACGATTGTCCTGCTTCAATATAGCCATAACCTGTTTTAGGGCTATCCGGCTGTATGCCAAACGTAATTAACGCCTGATTTTCAGCAGCAAATTGAGCTCCCGTTCGCATTGCGTCTTGCCATGCCAACTCATCAGCGATCCAATGATCTGAAGGCAATACCAACATCACCGCATCACGACCGGCTATTTGAGATAGGTAATGCGCCGCGCAAGCGATTGCTGGCGCTGTATTACGTGCACAGGGCTCTAACAAATACGTCATGGGTAGATTGAAATGGTTTAATTGCTCCTGACACAGAAAATAATGCGCATCATTACTCACAATCAGCGCATGGCTGTTTGAAAGTTTTTGTGCCCTGCTCACAGTTTGCTGTAAAAGAGATAACTCTCCATTTAAAGCAAGAAACTGTTTCGGATAATTTTTGCGAGATAAAGGCCATAAACGCGTTCCTGAACCTCCTGCAAGAATAACGGGAAAAAGAGTAGTCGTCATAAAGTTCCATGTTATGGCATAATTATGGGCATTCTAGCAGCATTTTTGGCCTAAAAAAAGAAGATCCGCGTGACGAATACGACAGGGATTTCCTGAATTCCCATTCATTTTACCCAGAATTGATTTCTGGATGACACGCTCTAGATAAAGGAAAAGTTGCTATGACACGTGTTCTAAAGATATATTTTACGGAGATAATTCAATGAAAAAAGCGGTCGTTTTACTTTCTGGTGGATTGGATTCAACAACCTGTCTGGCTTTGGCTCAATCCCATGGTTTTGCTTGCTCTGCCATCAGCTTTGCATATGGCCAAAGACATTCTGCAGAATTACTCGCAGCCCAACGTATTGCACAACGTTATCATGTTGTAGAACATAAAATAGTTACGCTGGATACAGAACTATTTCGCAATTCAGCATTAACGGATACCGACATCGACGTACCCGATTTTCAAGGAGGTACTGACATTCCAGTAACCTATGTTCCTGCGCGCAACACCATTTTTTTAGCAATGGCGTTGGGGCTTGCAGAATCAATTGGCGCACGCACTATTTTTATCGGCGCAAGCTCTGTAGATTATTCTCATTATCCGGACTGCCGTCCCGAATTTAGCGAAGCCTTTCAAACCCTTGCCAACCTAGCGACTAAAGCCGGAGTCACTGGCGATCCGTTTACAATCAGTGCCCCATTGCAGCATTTGAGTAAAGTAGAAACCATTCAGTTGGGTATTAATCTGGGAGTAGATTACAGCCTGACCGTTTCCTGTTATCAGGCAAACGATGCGGGTGAGGCTTGTGGGCAATGTGACAGCTGCACCTTTAGACAACATGGCTTTATCGGAGCGGGAGTTGCCGATCCGACTTTGTATCGCAAAGTAGTACACAAATAAGTGCCCACTGAAAATAAAAACGGATCGTGAACATTGGCAAGGAAAAATACTGTAAAATCAGATAATTACAGAGGGCGTCTTTAAGAGGAAAATCCCCATCTGTATCGTAGTCTCGTAGCCTGGGTGTAGCAGAGAGAAACTCATGGTTCTGAAGTAAATCAATAAACCCGGGTTTCGCTATGCTACACCCAGGATCCCATTCTCTCTTGGTATTCGACCTCACTTAGACGGATTAAAAGCTAATTCTGTTTGCACGCAAACAGACTAGGTCTAACTCACTTATTGCCAATATAGAAGTTAGTACAAGCAATGATTGTTTCAGTAGAATTGATTAAACTACAATAGATTATCCAGAACGCGGTCTAAAAAATAATGCGTATAAAATAGGAGATGTCTGCGGGTTATTTAAGTGATTTGCTGCGGAAAAAAGCATTTTTAGAGGATTTGCCATGAAGACAATAATAATACAAAAAGAAACAATAATAAAAAACTGTGCATTTATTATGCTAAATAATCAAAGTGCGCCACGAAAGTGCACGACCGCTAGTAGCTGAAAGTGCTACCGGGAAAGCGCGACCGAGCGCATTTCGTACTTAGCCTTGGGCTGTATGTGGTAACGCGTATGGTTAAGCGTAGGCAAAGGAAGTTGTA
>JBOFJV010000097.1:0-2575 GCA_051657005.1 Legionella sp.
CGCCCTATTCGTAAAGAAGCATCCACTCCCAGATGCAAAAATAATGCACCGATTGTTCTGATTGATAAGGTATGAGTATGTAATGAAATTGTCTTGAGCCCATTGCCTTAGTAGGGCACGATGGGTTCTAAATGGGGGGGGCCAGGTGACTGGTTAACTCTAACAGCTAAAATTTTAAAGTAAGCTATTTTTTCTTTTTAATTCAATAAGTTACTTTATTTTATCCTTTCTTAGCCTGACGGCTATGCGCTGCACCCAGGATACAATGCTCCTTTAAGTTAATGCCTTTACGGGATAAGCCAATTAGTTACAGAAACCACACCAGGAAGAGTTTTCTTCTTCGTGAGTATCTTTTACTATTTCTTTCGCTGCTTGAATAATCGCATTCAGTTCATTACTTCGGATAACGTGGCCTTTTCTAGCAGGGACCATCTCGTCACAGCATTGTTTTATTGTCATATCGATGTTTTCCTGGCTAAATACATCAGCAAGTGATTTACCGGTATTCAGTTGGATTTTAAATGCGATCGCAATACTGTAATTGACTTTACGATTGGCTGCTTGTGATGTTACAAAAAAGTTAAAACCATAAGTAAAGTCAGTTGAAGTCGAACCAAATGCACCAACTGTTTTGTGAGAAATAATACGATTTATATAAGTATTTAACTGTGCCAGAATATTATCTTTATCAAAATCAGGCAGATCGTCAATAAAGAAATTCAAATCTCTATAAGGAGAATTAAGTTTTGGGCCATCGTGATCAGCAAAAACATCATTCCAAAGCTCAATGACTTGATCTGAATAGTCACTTTTGTTTGTTGTAAACTCTTCTGTTAACAGCGCTTTAAAGTCTTTTTTATAGATAGAATTAGCAAGATGCCCAATGTTGTCAAAAAGCCATTGCCAAACTTCTGTTGGATTAAGCTAGTCCTCTGACTATGTTGACTGTTGAGCATGGGCCCACCAACCGGCCGTTACTTTAGCTGATAATGTGGATCCTTTGATTTTTTTGCTCTTTTCTAATGCATCACAAAATCGTGCAATTGATTCTTCAAGTTTTGACGATCTACCTATGAAAATACGTTTAGCAAGTAATGCTCGGGTTGTTGCTATAAACTCAGCGTTTTTCATTTAGTTTAATTTCTTTAGTTTTAGGGAGGGGCATTATATCAAACAAAGAAGATTAGTTCAAAATTAGAACATTTTTGTTTCAAGGTATTCGTCGGGCTGAGCTGTCAAAATAAAAAATGGTAAATCATCACAGAGGTATTGGAGTCTAATAAACCTGGGTTGAGCAACGCTTTACCAAGGCTACTTTTGTGGTTATTTATAATCACATTGATCAAAGCGGTAAACGACACCAACATCGCCTAATTGAGCCTGGAACGCACGACCAAACTTGTCGGTGTTGCTTGTGCGTAAATAGCGATAGGATGCATTCAGAGCAAAGTTTTCTGCAAAATTGTAAGTCAATCCAGCAGTCCCTTGATAGGCAAAAGAGTAAGCTGTTGCTTCAAATGATGTGCCAAAAAACTGACCAGTACTTTCTAAATTGACCTTGCTTTGTGCAGCACCAATACCTAGACCAAGAAAAGGAGATATTGTAGGCAGAATCGTATCAGCAAAATCATAATAAAGGTTGACCATGCCCAGATTCGCGAAAGCTTTTCCAGAGACGCTTGTTTGACTTATATGATTGATTTGAAAGTGTTTCGTATTGGCCTGGACATAAGTATATTCTAATTCGTAACGAATGGGGTTGCTTTGATAACCTAATCGAGCTCCGGCATTAAAACCACTTCTGTATGAGGTATGTGACAACTCAAATAATCCTAAAACATCTTTGGATACATTTGAAGATAAATAGGCATAACCACCAAATGCGCTGGCATACCAGCCATTTACAGGCGTTGCAGCTGAAGCAATACTACTGGCTAATAAAGTTGCAGAAAAGAGTGCAAATTTCATGACTTACCTTTGTTATTATTTTTCTCGAAACATGTTAACGTGTTACCTTAAATTTGCAAGTATCAAAAACGCATATTTTTATTAAAAAAGTAGCTTACTCATCGTGATGCGTTAAAAAAGAAAATGGATTGATGCAGCAAGATCCTAAACTCTGTCTATACTATGTGTTGATTCTCTTTAGATAATTGTTTCTGTAGGTGTCTTTAGCGCAAAAAATGTCATTTAGGAATAAGTATTTTGCATGAATACTTCGACTAAGTCTGAGTCGTATTGAAGTATTTGATCTGAGAATGAAGCAAGTGTAACCACAAACTGATGGAATCAGTGCTCTCTTAATGAAGGCAGTTGTTGCGTGCGAGCAATATGTACAAAAATTGATGCAGTTAGATTAATGCGATCAATTTGGCAGAATAATTTTCTACTTGTGTAAAATTAGGCTCTTTCCCATTTAAGGGGGCAGCTCTAATAACCCACAGAGCACCTTAACACGCACTCTGTAATTTTCAAATTTTCTAAAACCATAAGCTCTTCGCTGAATTAGTTTCATTTTACGATGAAACCCTTCTGTGATTCCATTTGATTTACTAAACCGCCACATTCTGGCGAC
>JBOFJV010000098.1:0-2554 GCA_051657005.1 Legionella sp.
TGTAGAGCCCAAAATTTCTGTACGAAGCCAAGAGGATAATATTTAAATGGCTCAATAGGCGGAGTCAACGCAAGTCGTTCGACTGGAATAAATTCGACCTATTCGTAAAGAAGCATCAACTACCAGATGCAAAAATAATGCACCGATTGTTCTGATTGATAAGGTATGAGTATGTAATGAAATTATCTTGAGCCAATTTCCTTAGTAGGGCACGATTGGTTCTAAATGGGGGGTTGGCCATGTGACTGGTTAACTCTACCAGCTAGTCAGTAAATTAATTCCAAAGAGAATAGGAATGGAATAAGTCATCCGGCGCAGCAAATACTTAATCATGGTATATGCATCCTGTCTGCTGGTTGTTTTTCTTTTTTATGAAAAGCAATAATTAACGGTAAGATCAAAATGACACTAAGCAAAACTAATACTCCTAATGGCCAAAAAATAGGTTGATTCCAGGCATTCCTTAATTTATTTCGTTTAGCGACATTAACTGCAGTATATTTTAATGTTCCAAAGTTCATCGTATTCGGTTTTACATGAGAGAGCCAACTTTGCGATAAAATAAATTACTCAGGATGTATGCCCCAAGCCCAAGGCGCATCACGTCTTACAATATCCAGCATGGAATCAATCAATTGCTCTCTTTGAGAATCATTTTTTCTATTTTTCATTAAGTCAAAGAGACGATCAAACTCGTGATTAGTGTAATTCGCAGTATTTTCTCCTCCAAACTTAACTTTTCCATTAGCGCCATAGAGTTGAAACAAAAAATTATCCGGAGCGGGATAATCTGCCACCCACACCCAACTGAATATTTGTGTGTCTCCAGCACGCATCTTTTCCTGAAAGCGGTTGTATAAAGTCGCTCGCACATTCAAATCAATCCCTATTCGCGCAAATTGTTTCCGCATCCACTCAAATAAGGATTTATCTTCAGGTCCGCCTGTAGTAATCGCATCGTAATAAAGAATTAATGGATTTCCTGTTTTTGGATCAATTCCATGAGGATACCCTGCTTCAGTCATCAGTTTTTTGGCATCCTGAATTGGACGACGCACCGCCTCATTCTCTTTCCACTCATAAACATAATGATTAATCCAGGCCTCACCTTCCTTATAACCAAAAATCCCCTGCGGAATAGGTCCTTGTGCTGCAATTCCTCGTCCATTAAAAAAAATAGCGATGTTTTCATCATAATCCACTGCAATTGAAATCGCTTGACTTAACTTACGTGCCAGCTCACTAGTACCTCCTACAACCCCATCCAACATATTAAATCCCATGTAATAGGTGCTTGGCTGTATGGATTCAATCAGATACATGCCATTTTTTTGCATTTCTGGTGTTAGGGAAACTTGGCCGCGCTGATCAATATGGATTGCCTGATCAAAACTGTCCGCGCCAATAGCTGAACTGTCATAATAGCCTTGTAAAAATTTATTCCACCGGGGAATCGATTCCTTTTCCAAAGTAAACAGTGCTTTATCAATTAAAGGCAAACGTTTGCCTGCATTATCCAAATACCCTGATTGCCTGTCTTCATCTGTCCCTGCTACTGGAGGGTAAACAACACGAAAGTTAGAATTTTTCTCTAACACCATCCTGCGAGTGGGGTTGTTTTTGGTCGACATAAAAGGCCCGGTACCTACAGGATACCAACCCAGGGTGATGTTTTTATCTGCCATACCAGGTTGAGCATAAAAAAGAGTAACCTCTCAATGAATAGGGGAAAAAAACTCCATTGCCAGCCAAAATAAAAATTGAGCGTATTCGCCTTTGAGCGTAATCTCAAACGTATAATCATCTATTTTTCTAAGACCTTTCAAAGGATAATCACGCAAATCAACGTATTGATTTCCATGCGGCAAAGTATGCCCATATTCTTTAAAACCAATGATGTATGCACTCATTAACCCATAAATTGAAGAACTGACTTCAGGATTCTCCAGGCGTTTGATTTGATACATGTAATCATCCACAATCAATTCGCGAGTTCATGTGTGTTTAAAATCAGATAACCGATTAATGCCTTCATCATCGAGATAATTGGGCGCTAAATGGTGATACAGATACGTGCCCGCTTTATCTTGAGCAAACGCAGGATGGGGCTGATAATGAATTCCTTTTTGAATGTGGATGGTATACACACTAAAAGCCGGAGCCACAGTACTGTTATCAGGCAAAGTGGTTCCTTGTGCATCCAGGAAACTTACCTGCGGCATTTGCGTCGCCGTTCTTGGAATCAATTGATAGGGTCTTGATAAATAATCGTACTCTAACAGGGGCTCATAAATTTGCGCGATAAAAAGGCTCTACACCAATTAAGGTGGCACTTTAATCAAGTCATACCGCACCCGAAAAGCAGGTGGCTTGACGGTGGTGAGCAGCCACAAGGGCTGCCGGCGATTAGTTCAAACTAACTTTAAAAATTACCTTTCTCATCAGCACCGCTCGTTTTATCGAGCTGCTCCTGATTTTGAATATAGTCCCTAAGTTTAGATTCCTCAAAACCAACGGTAGAAACAGCATAGCCACGAGCCCAGAAGCGCTCGCC
>JBOFJV010000099.1:0-5471 GCA_051657005.1 Legionella sp.
AACGGAGCTCAATCACTTCAACCTTGCGGCTTACGGCTTACAACTTCCTTTGCCTACGCTGAACCATACGCGTGACCACATACAGCCCAAGGCTAAGTACGAAATGCGCTCGGTCGCGCTTTCCCGGTAGCACTTTCAGATACTAGCGGTCGTGCACTTTCGTGGCGCACTTTAAGTGTTTTTTAATCACTCACTAAAATCTCTATCTTTATTTGACTTTAAAATTATAGACTTTAAAAAAATGTAATCAGTGTTGGTACTCACTAATTTCTTGTAATAATATCTGCTCAAGCTCCGCTAAATTCGGTGGTTTTGCCAAATGTAAATCAAAACCAGCGATGCGCTATTTTTCAATATCCAGAGGCAACGCATACCCAGACAGCGCAATGAGATATGTTGCTTTTAAACGTTTATCTGCCTTGATAATTTCAGCAATGTGATAGCCATTCATTCCAGGTAACCAGATGTCACACAAAATAAAATCAGGTTTTATTTCCAATGCTTTTTGAATTCCATCGGGACCATTATAGGCAATATGAATTGTATGCCCGAACAATTCAACAACCATAGCCAAACTCTCAGCCGTATGATTATTGTCATCAATGCTGAGTATATTACGAGTAGACCGTGCTTTGTTTTTTCAGTTTTCATTTTTTCTTTTACATCCTGATCAACCGTATCAAGAGATAATTTTACTATAAACTCAGCCCCCTTTCCTTCACCATCGCTACTCACGCTGACTTAACCACCATGCAACTCAACCAATCCTTTTACCAGTGCCAGTACAAGTCCACCTTGACTGCGATCGATGGAGCGGTCTGCTTGCATAAAAGGTTCAAAAAATGGTTTAATTTCTTTAACGATTTTTTAAAATGAATCGCTTACAGTAAAGATTATATGCTCCACACAAAGCATGTGCCAATCTGGTAAAAGAAAATGGGTACTCATTTACTCTAAGGTTAAACCAAGCCTTCAAAAACATAAGGAACAACCTTACAGCTAATTCCCTTCATTTTAATGGGTGCCAGAGAGTATGCTTTAGCACAGTCACGTACCAGCATATACGTTTCATAGCTCATTACAATTGTTCCGGGTTTGGCACTGGATTGCAAACGCGCTGCAAGATTCGCGTCTGCGCCAATAATGGTGTAATCCATTCGGGTGGCACTGCCAAAATTACCTACATTGCAAAATCCGGTGTTAATTCCCATACGCACCTCAAATGGCTCTTCAACACCCTCATTACGCCATTTCTCTTGTAACTCGCCAATCCGGAGTTGCATCTCAACAGCCATTTTGAGGCATGCTTTTGCATCTTCGGCAATCCCCTTTGTTTCAGGACTTCCAAAAAACACTAACATCGCATCGCCAATAAATTTATCAACAGTTCCGCCATGTTTTATGGCAATATCCGACATTTCAGTGAAGTATTCATTGAGTAATAAAGTAATTTCTTCCGGCTGTAATTGTTCCGTAGTCGAAGTAAAGTCTTTAATGTCAGAAAAAAAGATGGATAGCTTGCGACGTTCCGTATGAATCGTCGCTTCTGTTTGTCAGGTGAAGATGCTTTTATAGACTTGAGGTGAAAGATAATGTGAAATTTGGGTGGATATTCTTGCAAGAAACTGATTATTTTCTTCAAGCTCCTCATTTAATAAAAACAGCATCTTGGCCTGACGTCTTTGCATGCCAAGAAAAGTACATCCAATAGCACCATAGAGAACAAAATAACTCAGCAAGTATTTAAACGAAAATATATTTTTAATGACCGGTGTACGAATGCTTATCTCCTGAATACCGCGCACATCCCCTACTTTCCAATCTTTTTTGGGGCTGTCAGGATGGGAATTGTGGTAACGCACACAGGTAGGTCTCATAAGTACTGGAGAAATTAAAAGGGTCAGATTATTTAAACCATCCCAACTCACATAAATTAATTGCTGGTCTGGTTGTTGACGCAGAAGTTTAAGAGAATTCGATTCAATAATATCAAATATATGTGGCTTGCGATTTTTAAACGGATAATCCGATATGAAACGATAAGACACTTCATTCTGGTTTTTACTAATCACCTTACTTAACTCAATAGAAAGGGTTGCAGGAATTGGAATGGCTCCAAGAATATGCAGATAATACTCTGAAACTACAGTCTTTTTATTTGGCCATGCTAAAATTCGCCCAACTACATTGTGATTATAATAACTGCGAATGTCCGTGATCATTGCATTTAATTCTTCTGCTTTAGCACGCACAATGTTGTCTTTTAGATGCGTTAAGTCCAACCAAACAGCAAGAGGCAAACCTAAAAGGAGCAGCAAAACCAAAAATACCGGGATGATGGGATGCCATCCTTTAAATTGATTTTTAGCAGTCATCCCATGCTCTTCCACTTAAGCTTCACGCATTTAAAGTCACTCCATCGTCAACAGGATTTCAAAGACAGCACTTTTCTATATAGTCTCTTTTTCGCTAAAACAGAACAAGTATTTTTTGAAAATCGCTGATTAATAGGACTTCAAATGAACCTGACGTAAGAGTTCATCGCAGCCTGGGTGCAGTACATAGCTGTCAGGCTATGCAGCCACGATTCAGTACCATTCTCAAGTTAAAATAAATCCCTTCCAGCAGTTTGTGATGACAAGGCATAGGATTTCTTATTAAATAAACGGCAGAAATTAGCAAAAAAATGGTTTGCTATCGCCATTGATTTAGATGAATGCAATTGAGTCTGGATATGGATGAGATCAATTTCCTCAGGCTTTAGATAACGACGCAAATGTTCAAAATAATCAGGATGTTCTAACCACCGTTGAATGAGATTGGCATCCACTTCTAAATGAAATTGCAGCCCCATACTGTTCTGATACCCAAATGCTTGCACACATTGGCCGTTTTCTAAAAGAACCTCAACACCAGATGCGGTTCGGTTTGCAAATTGATGCCATTGAAAAACATGGATAGGCAGATCATCTGCACCGAAGAAATCATGTGTACCTCATTTATCGACTCGTGTCCATCCAAACTCAGGTTTTTCTAAAGCATAACACGTTCCGCCTAAAGCCATGTTCAACAATTGTGACCCCAGGCAAATGCCTAATATGGGCATGTCTTTAGCCAAAGCATGTTGCAATAATTCGATTTCATGAGTTAGATGTGGGTATACATCAAGTTCATTAGGGTGCATAGCACCGCCGAGTACTACCACTCCATGATAACGATTCATATCCAGTCGTTGAAGCGTATCTCGAGCAAAATTGACATAGCGAATACGCAACTTCATCCTTTTCAAGGTATGAATAATAATGCCCAATGGCTCATATGGAGAGTGTTGTAAAACCATAATTCGTGTCATTATTGTACTTATTAGAATTAGTTATTTTAAGTATAGCCTGAAGGCATCAACTTAATCCGCTTGATTAAGACTCAAATAGTAACATGGCTTAAGGAGCTCTCCACGCATTGGCGAGATGACCAAGTCGCAAGTCTGGCTGCCGACCTTGCCTACTAGACCCTATTTTCTCTTACTCCAATTTTCTTAATTAGCATTACTGTAGTAGGCGCTTTATTGGGGGAAAACACAGTACGTGGCCAAATATTAGCAGAAATAAATAATAAGGCAGGGCCACAAGCAGGGCTAGAGGTGCAGGACATGCTTCAAAATGCAATTCGACCAACCATCACGTTCACAATGCAAATCATCAGTATCATTATTTTACTGTTTAGTGCCTCAGCTATCTTCAGTGAAATTCAAGCCGGTATCAATACCATTTGGGGTGTTAAATCGAATCCCAATAAAAAATGGTTCAGTTTTATAATAAGTAGGTTTTTATCTTTTGCTATGGTGTTGATTTCCGCGTTTTTATTATTAATATCTATTGTCATTACTACTTTTCTTGCGGCCTTAAGTAGCCATATTAATTATTTTATAGGGACGAGTATTTTTCTTGAATTAATCATGAGTTACTGTTTTTCCTTTATTATGGCCACCATGTTATTTGCAATTATCTTTCAACACCTACCAGACGTCAAACTTCACCTTGGTCATGTATGGAGAGGTGCTTTAATCACCGCTTTGCTCTTTAGTCTGGGAAAAATAAGAATTGGCTTTTATCTCAATCATGCTCATATTGCTTCCGTATTTGGCGCTGCAGTCTCTTTAATTGTACTGTTAATCTGGGTTTATTATTCAGCGCAAATTTTCTTTCTTGGTGCTGAAATAACCAAAATATACGCCACTAAAAAGAATATTAAAATTACCCCAAGACGAAATGCTTATAGAGGAAATTCATGAATTGAATTGCTTTATAAGCTGAATAAAAGAACGCTCATCGAGACATAAGCACAAATGCTTATCGTCCCCGGTTGATGCGGAACTGGACCAACCAAGCATTTTCCGAACAGATTTTTCACAAAAAACATCAGCACTTCGTTCGCAAGGAAGGCTGTTTTTTATTTGATTTTATGAACAGTCAGGGCGTCAATTTAAGTAAAAATGGCGTTGAATCGTAGCCTGGGTGCAGCGCAGCGGAACCCTGGTTTATTGATGTGACTCAGAACCAAGGGTTTCGCTGCGCTGCACCAGGCTACAGGAACAACCGTGATCACCCAAGGTAATCCTCATATTTTTTAAGTGTTGCTTGCTCTGGCTCTGCAAACACATAATCCTCTGGGGTAGGAATACGTGTCACGTAAAATTTATCAATTTCATCAAGGTATTTAGTCGCATCAAATCCCACTTTAGAACTCAGTGTATGCTTTTTAGCTGAAGGGTCTAACTTGGAGCCCAAAGCACCATTGATGACAACGAGATCTATCTCGGCTTGGAACCGCGTTGCAATAGCCAATTCAATTGGGTTGGGATCATCAATGTTAATGTCTTCATCAACTACAACGACCAACTTGATGTCGTAATGGCAACCTAAAGCACAACAAATGACATTTTTAGCTTCTCCAATGTTCGATTTCTTCATTTTAACCACAAGATGATAACGGCCAAATCCGCCTGAAGTGAGTCGTAAGTCCAGGACATTGGGAAAATTTAAACAAATTCGTTCCAGTAAAGAAGCCTCTCGCGGCACGCCACCGAGCACAACATTTTCTAAACCCGAGGGATGATTGGTTTCAAAGATGGGGTTTTGTCGATGCGTGATGCAAGTGACCTGGATCACAGGAAGCATGGAGCTGCCGCTGTAGTACTTCGGAAACTCACCAAAAGGCCACTCTAATGCTCTGGTTCCTGGAAGAATAAAGCCCTCAATTGCAATTTCAGCTTCAGCAGGAATAAATACATCATGCGTAACTACTCACCCCTATACGCCACTGCGTGACGTACAGGGGTGAAAGAAACTGTACTCTAACGTTGATTGTTCAATGCCATAGCTACAGCAACCAAAGGATTTATTCCCTTATTTTGCATAGGTTGTAAATAACTGGAAATGCGACAATAAGCCTGGGCATATTTTTCTGTTCTG
>JBOFJV010000100.1:0-12946 GCA_051657005.1 Legionella sp.
TCACTTTTACTATGGAAAATCCAGGTAAATTTAGGATAAGATTGTACTTCGGCACTTTAATCTCCTTTTGTTCCCTAAATCAAGGACTTAGTCTAGAATAATTTGATTAAAGTGCCACCTTAATTGGTGTAGAGCCGAATATATTCAAAATCAGGAGCAGCTCGATAAAACGAGCGGTGCTGATATGATAAAGGTAATTTTTAAAGTTAGTTTGAACTAATCGCCGGCAGCCCTTGGGGCTGCTCACCACCGTCAAGCCACCTGATTTGCGGGTGCGGTCTGACTGTTCCTGCATGGATTATGAAGTATTACATACTCGACCTTTCACCCAATAATTCAATGGTCAAATATCTTGTTGAGAATGGATATACTGTATTTATAATTGCATGGAAAAACCAATCTTCGGAAGACAGAGATCTAGGTCTTTCTGATTACGCAAAACTAGGAATTATGGATGCATTGTCGACAATTCATCAAATCATACCCAAACAAAAAGTTCATGCTGTAGGTTATTGTATTGGAGGTACTTTATGGCAAAGATGGCTGCGAATAATGACAAACGAATCAAATCCATGACTTTATTCGCTGCAGAAACAGATTTTCAAGATGCAGGAGAACTGAGTTTATTCATCGATGAGAATCAAGTCAGTTACCTTGAGGACATTATGTTGGAAAAGGGTTATCTTGAAGGCTCCCAAATGGCTGGGGCGTTCAGTATGCTCCGCACTATAGACCTTATATTGTCACGGATAATTCGTGATTATTTATTAGGAAAACGAGAGCATGTAAGTGACTTGATGGCTTGGGATTACGATACAACACGATTACCATTTAAAATGCATTCTGAATATTTGCGCGATCTATTTTTAAATAATGACCTTGTTGAGGGACGTTTTAAACTTCTTGATCAAACCATTAACTTGGCAGATATCAATATACCACTTTTTGTCGTAAGTACCATAAAAGATCACATTGCCCCTTGGAAATCTGTTTACAAAATCCATTACTTTACTCGAACAAACATAACATTTGTGTTAACCGATGCGGGACATAATACCGGTATCGTCAAGGAACCAGGTCAATCGGGACGGAGCTATCAATTGCTTACTCACAAAAAGCAAGATAAACATCTGGATCCATACACTTGGCAAGAAAAATCCCCCCACCATGAAGGCTCTTGGTGGCCAACTTGGGTGCATTGGCTTATAGAACATTCAGACGCCAAAATTAATCCACCATCTATTGGGAGTCAAGAACATGACATAAAACATCTTTATGATGCACCTGGTACTTATGTTTTACAAAAATAACCGTATCACTTAGGTCAGAAGCGTGTTGAAAAAATTTTCACTAATTCTTGACCTAAGTACAGGACTCATTTATCTTATTCTTTTATGATTTTTTGATAAAAGATGAAGGAAACCGCTTTAACCAGCCCCATCCCTTTCAATGCATCAATTCGTCTTGGCTATATTAAATATTTCTTGGTTTTTATAGCAGGCCTTTTAGCACCTTTTGGTTTTGCTCCGTTTCATACACCTGGATTGACGTTATTAAGCCTTGCATTTCTTTATTCAAGTCTACAAAACTGTTCGATAAAACAAAGCTTTTCTCTTGGATTCTTTTATGGAGTAGGCTATTTTGGCTTTGGTGTTTCCTGGGTCATACTCAGTATTCATGACTACGGTAAACTCAATTACTTCTTTGCAGGCTTGGTTACATTAATTTTTATTATGTATCTCGCACTCTTCCCTGCCCTGGTCTGTTATTTATACAAATTACTTGAATTAAAACATCGAAAAGTTCTATCACTTATTTTATTTACGACTTTATGGTGTTGGAGCGAATACATCCGAGCTACATTATTTAGTGGTTTCCCCTGGTTATTAGTAGGGACATCACTTATAGATACGCCAATCAAATACATTGCACCTATCCTTGGAATCTATGGATTAAGTTTGGTATGTGTCTTAATTGCGACTTTACTCACCTTGGCGGTTTCACCGAACTTCGAGAAACGCTATCATTATTTGATTGTCGTTGTATTGATTATTATGAGTCCCATGCTTTGTAAAAACATTTCATGGTCTCAAGTCAAGCAAGAGCCTATTAGTGTCGGCGCAGTACAGGCTAATTTATCGATGCGTGATAAATGGGATGAAACGCTATTTTGGAATTTATTAAAACACTATGAACAAGCAATTAATCAATTACTAGGAAAACAATTAATCATTCTACCGGAATCAGCAATACCTCTTCCTGCAAGCTATCTGGACAAATATTTAAATAAATTAAACAATAAAGCACTCAAAGCAAACAGCGCATTAATGCTCGGTATTTTACAACCAACAAATGACAGTGAAACCCATTATTACAATTCGATCATTACCTTGGGGCAAGCGAAAGGAAAGAAACTGAAACACCAGCTCGTCCCTTTTGGTGAATACATACCAAAACCACTCGTCCCGATTAATCGATGGCTGAATTTACCTGAACCCAATTTGTTACCAGGAAAAAGACAACACTCTTTAATTCGCATTGGGAATCATCCGATTGCGAGTCTCATTTGTTATGAAATCGCTTATCCCAATATTTTGCGTGAACAAATGCCGAAAGCACAGTGGATTGTTTCAATAAGTGATAATGGCTGGTTTGGTCACTCACTAGCCAGCTATCAGCAACTGCAAATGGCACAAATTCTTTCCTTGCTCACTGGTCGCTATCAGATAGTTGTGAATAACGATGGTTTGTCTTCAGTGATTGATGCCAGCGGTAATATAGTGGAAAGCCTCCCCCCTTTTAGTTCGGGATTGCTGCAAAGTAGCGTCTATCCCGCTGAAGGATTGACTCCATGGATTATTTGGCAAGAGTATCCAGCATTGATTTTTTGCTCAGTTTTTTTATTTTTTATACTTTTTATTCAACTTCGTCGCTTATTCGAGTAATAATCTATTGCTGGCAGACACAAGAGGAGTTATCCTAGGCGATTTAGAGTCACTTAAAAATTTTGACTATGGATAATACCTATATACCACAAGAAGTTGAGGAACAAGCTCAACAATATTGGCATAAAAAACAATCGTTTAATGTTTCAGAAGATTTAAACAGAGAAAAATTTTATTGTTTATCCATGTTCCCGTACCCAAGTGGAACATTACACATGGGACATGTTCGTAACTACACGATCGGTGACGTTATCGCCCGTTATCAACGAGCTTTAGGCAAAAATGTGTTACAGCCTATGGGATGGGATGCATTTGGATTGCCTGCTGAAAATGCAGCAATAAAAAATGGCATTCCGCCCTCTGAGTGGACGAAAAAGAACATTGAATCAATGAAAAAGCAGTTTCTACGCTTGGGTAATGCTTATGATTGGCGGCGTGAAATTTGCACTTGTGCCCATGCATATTATCGTTGGGAGCAATGGTTTTTTATTCGCTTATTTGAAAAGGGTTTAGTTTATAAAAAAAATGCCGTAGTGAATTGGGATCCCGTCGATCAAACTGTTTTAGCAAATGAACAAGTAATTGATGGCCGAGGCTGGCGTTCAGGGGATTTGGTTGAACGAAAAGAAATTTCACAATGGTTTATTAAAATTACTGCTTATGCTGATGAATTGCTAAGTTCACTTGATACCTTGGACGAATGGCCAGCACAAGTCAAACAAATGCAACGTAATTGGATCGGCCGCTCGACTGGAACTGAAATTTATTTTCATGTGCCTAATTATCATAAACGACTGAAAATCTATACGACACGCCCTGATACTTTAATGGGTGCAACATATCTTGCTGTAGCCACAGATCATCCCATAGCTAAAGAAGCAGCAACTAAGCATAGAGAAGTCAAAGAGTTTATTGACAGCTGTCAAGGAACTAAAATGGCTGAAGCCGAATTAGCTACTATGGAGAAACGCGGCGTAGTAACAGGCATGACTGCGATTCATCCCATAACCGGCGAAGAATTACCCATATGGGTAGCCAACTTTGTGTTGATGCAATATGGCTCTGGTGCAGTAATGTCTGTCCCAGCGCACGATCAAAGAGATTGGGAGTTTGCTCATAAATACAAACTGCCAATAAAAGAGGTCATTAAACCCACAGATGGTGTGACACACGACTTAAGCAAATCAGCATTTACAGGCGAAGGCACACTGATTCACTCAGGCCAATTTGATGGATTAAGCTCATCTCAAGCCCTAGAAACTGTAACTCTTTTCCTAGAGGAACATGATACTGGCAAAGCAAGCATTAACTACCGATTACGTGACTGGGGTGTATCCAGACAACGATACTGGGGCACGCCGATTCCCATGATCTTATGCGAACAATGTGGCACTGTCCCCGTTCCTGATGAAGATCTTCCTGTAATTCTTCCAGAAAATGTAACCTTTACCGGTACAGGGTCGCCTCTTGCGCAATGCCCTGATTTTGTTAATGTAAGCTGCCCTAAATGTGGCCAGGATGCATGCCGCGAAACAGATACTTTTGATACTTTTGTTGAGTCGTCTTGGTACTATGCTCGTTTCGCGTGTAAAGGCCAGGAAAATGCCATGCTGGATGATAGAGCAAAATATTGGACACCAGTCGATCAATATGTTGGTGGTATAGAACACGCTGTAATGCATTTGCTTTATGCTCGTTTTTTCCATAAATTAATGCGTGATGAAGGCTTAGTCAACTCAGATGAACCGTTTAAAGCCCTGCTAACCCAAGGGATGGTTTTAAAAGATGGGCATAAAATGTCGAAATCTGTAGGAAACGTAGTTGATCCTAATCATCTGATTGATACTTATGGAGCTGATACTGCACGACTGTTCGTCATGTTTGCTGCACCACCTGAGCAGTCATTAGAATGGTCAGATGCCGCAGTTGAAGGAGCACATCGCTTTCTCAAGCGCGTCTGGGCTTTTGCATACCAACATCAAAATATGTTTGTTGAGGTCAATGATATCATTCTTGGCGGAAATGGACATGTTAACTGGCAACAAGCGGAAAGTCGTTTAAAAAAATCGCGCCTTGTAGTACATCAAATTCTGGCGCAAGCATCTCATGATTATGACCGCAATCAATTTAATACCGTAGTTTCAGGATGTATGAAGTTGTTTAATGAACTCTCGGCGTTCGCTATAGAAACAGAAGATGATAAATTCTTTATTCATTCTAGTATGAGCATATTACTTCGATTGTTAGCACCTATAACACCACATATTACCCATCATCTGTGGCAACAATTGGGCTTTGAGAAAGCAATTATTGATGCCAACTGGCCTCGGGTAGACAAAGGCGCCCTAAAAACAGACGAAGTCTATTTTGTGGTGCAAGTTAATGGTAAACTAAGAGCTCAATTTACTGCCAGTGTCGATGCTAGCGAAGAAACCATAATTGCTGCAGCCAAAGAGCATGCTAAAGACTTTTTAGCTGACAAAACAGTAAAAAAGGCGATTGTTGTAACACATAGACAACTTATTAATTTGGTTATCGGCTAATGAAACTTCGCTTTATCACTTTGCGACCCATTATTGCTCTTGTGCTGATATTTTTATTATCAGCATGTGGGTTTCACTTGCGTGGGATAAGTAATGTACCGAGTTGGTTGAGCAATGTCGCACTGCTCTCAGAAAATAATGACAAACAGTTCATTGCAATACTTGAATCTCGATTGGAGGGAACAAAAGTTCAAATCAACGATGATCCTTTTAAAGCCGACTATTGGCTCATAGTCAATGAAGTAAACCTGCAACAACAAATGATCAGTGTTGGTGCAAGCACTAACCCAAGGCAATATACCTTGACGTTAACAGTTGCCTTTGTATTAAAAACTAGAAAAGGACAAGTGGTTTATCCACCAAGTAAAATCAATATTTATCGCCAATTAACTTTAAATAATGACCGAATCCTTGGCTCTAAAGATGAGGAAACTATTTTGATAGGCGAAATGAAACAAGATGCAGTGACGCAAATACTGTATCGACTTGGTCATATGAAAAAGCCTGCTCTGAATGCGTAAAAAACTGTAGCCTGGGTGACGCGTAGCGGAAACCGGGTTTAATTTTGTTGGACTCCAGACCCCTGGTTCCGATACGCTTCACCCAGGATACAAGAGCGATTAAGTTAACACTATTGAACTCCACTTGAGCTAAAATCATTATGCAAATCAGACAACAAATGCTCGCCCAACACGTGCAAAAAAAGATCGCACCACTCTATATGTTGATTGGGCAAGATAATTATCTACTGGAAGAGTCTTTAGCAATTATAAAATCCGCCATTAAAAAAAATCATGACTATGATGAAAAAATAATATCCATTCAATCTGCTGAAGATTGGAATACAGTGAAAGAAGAAGCTTGCAGTTATTCTTTATTTTCAGATACCGTACTTTTAAATATTTTTTGTGATAAAAAATCAATAGAGGCTGCAGGAAAAAAAATTGTGACGGAATACCTTGGTTCATTTAACCAACGTTGTTTTATTATCATTAGAGCCCCAAACGTACCTGCAAAACAAGTACAGTGGTTATCCTCGCAAGAACATTCTGTAGTCACTGTGTCTTATCCGCTTAATGCAGAAGCGATGAGGGGATGGATCGCGATGCAGTTAAAGCAGAACTCTTTTAACTTTGAACCACACATTCCTGAGTTGATTTATCAATACACTCATGGAAATATGCTGGCTTGTGCTCAAGTCATTGAAAAAATCGCCTTATCCGCTACACCAGATAGTAAAATTGATACAGAACAAGTACAGCAACATTTGTTTGATCAATGCGTTCATGATCTTTTCGAATTAGTTGATGCATGCTTGCTTGGTCAAGCAGACAAAGCAATCCAGATTTTGCGCCATGCAGCAAACAATAAAACAGAAACTACTTTAGTTTTATGGATGTTAAGCCAGGAAATTAGAGTGCTCATCCAGCTGTTTTATTTAGTGCAGCAAAAGATAGATATAAGGAGTGCTTGCACTCAATTAAAAGTATGGGCTCAGCGCAGCAATTTTTATCAAATATGCTTTGTTCGACTTAATCCAATACTGTTACAGAAACTTCACCGCTATTGTTATTCTATTGACGAACAAATCAAATCGAATTTAAACAACCAGGCATGGAATGCATTAGAAAACATTACCTTGTCACTGTGCTTGGGTAAATTAATAGGTGATCCATGTATCGTATAGCCATTTTCGGTGGTACATTTGATCCAATTCATAACGGTCATTTACAAACCAGTTTAGCAATTCAATCCTATTTTAAATTCGATGCTTATTTTTTCCTGCCGTGTAAAATACCAGCGATTAAACCTCCTGCTTTTGCCAATACCGAACAAAGAATCGAAATGATTCAATTGGCCATTAAAAATCACGATTGTTTTAAATTGGATTTACGTGAAATAGAACGCCAAACACCATCTTATATGATTGAAACCATGGAAAGCTATCGGATGGAATATCCTAAGGCATCTATTACTTTGGTTATTGGACACGACGCTTTTTTATCTCTCCCTCATTGGCACAAATGGGAGCAAATAATTACATTATCTCATTTGCTTGTCATTAATCGCTCTGAATTTACTGCATCACCAATACCACAAAACGTGCAACAATTTTTAGCGCGCTATCAAGCTCAAAATAAAAACGCACTTTTGAGCACTCAAGCAAGCAGTATTTTTATGTTTGATGCCGGTGATTATGAAATTTCCTCAACATCACTTCGTGAAGAGATAAAAAAAGGAATTGATGTTAAAGACAAGCTCCCTATCCCAGTCTATGAATACATTAGAGCCCAGGGACTATATCAAGAATAAAATAGCGTACCTAACGACATCGTTAACGTAAGTGATCAGCAGAGGATATGGAAATTCCGTCATTGCTAGCCGTAAGCGAAGCAATCCAGTGACCTTTTGAGGCATTATATGTACTTATAGACGTAATTTCCATATCCCTTGAACGCTTACTCATTAGCATTCACGGAATCATGGAGAAATGGCTCTGACTCGTAGCCTGGGTGCAGCGTAGCGGAACGATGGTTTATTGATGTGACTCAGAAAACAGGGTTCCGCTACGCTGCACCCAGGCTACAATTATCTCTTAAGTTGACGCCAGTACGTGGACCGTTATCCTTGCTCAAGAATCGACAAAGGCTCTTGATCTGCTTTTAAAAGCTTACTGTCAATAAGAGCCGTGGCCTCGTACGTTTTTTCTGATGATATATCAATCAGACCAGAAATATCAGCTGATTTCACTTGATTGATAAGTTTCGGTAGATATCCATAAATCCAGGTGACTACAGGTAAAAGTTGAGGATAAAGTCTGGATCCTTGCAAGTATTTCTGATAAGGCAATGAAGTCATGCTCATAATAGCGATGATGAGTGAAACAATAAAAACTCCACGTGAAAACCCAAAAATTGCACCTAAAAGTTTATCCATGCCTCCTAGCCCCGTACCACTTAATATAAGGCCAAGCAAAGCATTGAGTATTCCGCCGGAAATTAATACACCGATGAGGATAATAACAAATGCAACAATGGTACTGGCTGACTTATCACTAATATACCCTTGCAACCAAGGGTCTAAAGCATATGAATATTTATAGGCTGCCCATATCGCTACTACCCATATACCTAGAGCAATTAATTCTTTGATAAATCCTCTAAAAAGGCCGGTAAGTGATGATAAAGCTATAACCGCTAGAATAATCAAATCAACCCATTGGAATTGCATTAGCTCACCTCAGTATTAACCACAAAACCATTCAACTGCATCGCACTCGCTAATTGAGTTTTTAATTTGATGACATCACTTCTAACCGGTGAGTGTCCTGCATAAACCTTATAAGTAACACCTTGTTTGGTAACAATTTTAGTAAAATTAGCCTTATACCCTTTGTTACGTAGCTTATTGACTAGCGATTTAGCGTTATCTAACCTCGCAAATGAAGCCAATTGCACTGCATAAACACCTTTATTATTCAATACCCTCTTGGCTTTTGCTTGAGCAACAACGGGCTGCTTTTTGATTACTTTAGGCTTAATTTTTACAGCGGGTTTGGTTACTGTATTTGCAGCAACCTTTATTTGCTTTTTAACAACATTTTGAGCGGCATTGCTTAATGCGAGCTCTATAGGTTTGGCAACTGCCTCAGACACGTCCGTTTTGGGCTCTATTTTTGCAACAGGAGCAATTGCATCATCGGCTACTTGAACCGATTGAATAAAATCTTCTTTACCAAAATCAGACCCTTTCTCATCTATAGGAGTAGACTCTATCTTGGCTACTTTTATCGTTTTGAATACTTCCTTCTCATCAGTCATCGCTACATTTGGAGCCGATGGCTTAGGAGGCAACTCGACATTAACACTGAAATTATTTTCAAGACGTTGACTTGATTTTTTCATCATTGCTGGAAGAAAAATTGCGCCCAATGATAAAATAACAGCTACCCCAACTAAACGATGTTTTAGCTTCTCATCAATTACTAGTTTCATTGAATCTCCTATTAGCCATAACATGACTCACAGTAAAAAATGACCCATAAACAACAATTAAGTCACCAGGTTCAGCGTGCTTTAATGCAGTTTCAAAAGCAACAAGTGGATTATTGTAACAAATTTCTGTGGAAATTTCTGCATCCAGAAACAATGAAAGCAATAAATCGACACTGCACGCACGCTTGGTATCTAATTGTGCAGGATACCAATAATCAACGCAATCTTTTAATGGTGTAATTATATTAAAAACATCTTTGTCTTTTAAAGCCGCAAAAACAGCATGTACCTTAGCTTTTTTTATTTTTCGCAGATAATGAGCAAGTAGCCGAGCAGATTGCGGATTATGAGAAACATCATACAAAACACTAACGATGCCTTGCTCAAGCTGCAAACGTCCAGGAATGAATACGCGTTGCATGGCCGTTTTAAAATGTTCTTGTTGTACAGGTAAATGATCGTGTAACAAAAGACACGCCATAATCGCGGCGGCTGCTGATTGAAGATGAATTACCGGTTTCGGTAATTCATTCACATCCAGCAACTTACCTTGTTTTTCATAATGAATATGCCAAACCGTTTCCTCTTCACGAATGGAAAACGCTTGACCCAAAACATAAGTAGGAGCAGCTTGTTGCTTTGCCACCTCCATTACTGAAGTTGGCAGATTAATATCTGCATAAATAAATGGTTTTTTCGGACGAATAATACCTGCTTTTTCATAACCAATTTCATCAAGCGTATCCCCAAGATAATCTTGATGATCAAAATCTATGGTAGTAATAATGGATAAATCTGCATCAACAATATTGGTTGCATCAAGTCGCCCGCCTAACCCTACCTCAAGAATAATAATGTCCAGCTTCAATTGTTGGAAATACCATAATGCAGCTAAGGTTGTCATCTCAAAATAGGTTAAGAGTGTATCTCCTCGCGCCTCATAAATGTGGCTAAAAGCCTGGCATAAATCATCATCAGAAATAGGTGTTAAATTCACGCGAATGCGTTCATTAAAATGAATTAAATGTGGGGAGGTATAAGTACCTACTTTATATCCTGCATCATGATAAATTGCTTCAAGTGCGCTGACAGTAGAACCTTTACCATTTGTTCCTCCAACGGTAATCACGTGACAACCAGGAAGTTGCACCTGTAGTTTTTGTGCAACCTCCATGATACGGGTTAAGCCAAGTTGTATTTCTTGAGTATGTCTGGTTTCTAAATCCTGCAACCATTCATTAATACGAGACTGCTTTGGCAACTGAATCCCCTACCCATTTGTGCGTCAATTTAGATATCAATTCGGCAACAACAGGACGAATATCTTTGCGCTCAAGAATCATATCGATATGACCATGTTCCAATAAAAATTCGCTCCGCTGAAATCCTTCAGGTAACGTTTGTCTTACCGTTTGCTCAATGACTCGTGGCCCAGCAAACCCAATTAAAGCATTAGGTTCAGCAATAATCACATCACCAAGGCTTGCGAAACTTGCAGAAACGCCACCCATGGTAGGATCGGTTAAGACCACAATAAAAGGCAGTCCAATTTCATCAAATTTTGCAAGTGCAGCAGAGGTTTTAGCCATTTGCATTAAAGAAAAAAGTCCTTCTTGCATCCGTGCCCCGCCGCTCGCGGTCAAACAGATATAGGGTCGTTGTTCCCTGGTCGCAACTTGAATCGCCTTGACAAATTTATCACCTACGGTAGCGCCCATCGAGCCCCCCATAAAAGCAAATTCAAAGGAGCTGACCACAACTGGTTGTTGTAATAAAGATCCTTTAACAACAATCAAAGCTTCCTTCTCACCAGTCGCTTTTTGTGCTTGTGATATTCTGTCTTTATATTTTTTTGAATCCCTAAACTTCAATCGGTCTTGTGGTTCTAATGACGCGGCAATTTCTTCTTGCCCACCCTCATCAAGAAATTGCTTGATTCGTGTCCGAGCAGAAATTCGGTGATGAAAATTACAGGACGGACAAACCATTAAATTCTTTTCTAACTCAGTACTATAAAGAACTTCATTGCAACCAGAGCATTTGAGCCATAGACCTTCAGGAACTCCTTTTTTTCGAGAAGTATCTGTATTGACTCTGGAGGGTAATAGTTTTTTAAACCAACTCATAAGTGGAACCTAATATTATTGAATCGTCATATTATACACAGAAAAAAATATTCTTAAATCCAAACCAATCTGCATCGCTAAGTTATTAGACTCTTCTTGAGTAATACTACCAAAAAACATAAACAAATTACAAATTGATCAAGAATCCAACTTATTCATTTTAATCGTAAAATTTTCAAGATTTTAAAAAATGCATAGCAACCTAAAGTTTTTTCCCAATTGACCGATAACCTTTTTGCGTACGGTAAATTCGTACGTGAAAAGGAAATTTGCCAAATAACAAAGGTCCCAAACCAGGGAGTCAGGTCTGAGGAGACTATAATGGCTCAAATTATTAATACGAACGTACCTTCGTTAATTGCACAGCGTAACTTGTAAAAATCAAGTGATGCGATGTCTCTTGCAATACAAAGATTATCGTCGGGCTTAAAAATTAATAGTGCTGCTGATGATGATGCAGGACTTGCAATTGCAACCAATATGACATCACAAATTCGTGGTATGGACCAAGCAATTAAAAATGCGAATGATGGTATTTCATTGGCGCAAGTTGCTGAAGGTGCGATGCAAGACACTACTGAACTTCTGCAACGTATCAGAGAGTTGGCACTTCAATCTTCGAACGCGACCTACAGTCAATCAAACCGTCAAGCGTTACAGAATGAAGCAACTCAGCTCTTAAGCGAAATGGATGATATCGCGTTGAATACTCAATTTAATGGTCAAAGTATTTTGAATGGTTCATTCACAAATGCGACCTTACAAGTGGGCGCCGATGCTGATGAAACCATTTCATTCTCTATCAACAGTATTACCTCTGGAGCTGTGGGTAATATCGCATATCAGCAAGGGAGCACGGTTGCTGGCGCAGCTGCCACTGATATTACTATTGCTCTTGGTACCGATCCTGCTATAAGCATTAGCTCCTCTTCAAACTATGCAGGCACAGCCAATGGACAAGATGGTACCTCTGCATATGCTAAGGCCGCGGCAGTCAGACCGCACCCGCAAAGCAGGTAGCTTGACAGTGGTGAGCAGCCCCAAGGGCTGCCGGCGATTAGTTCAAACTAACTTTAAAAATTATCTTTATCATCAGCACCGCTCGTTTTATCGAGCTGCTCCTGATTTTGAATATATTCCCTAAGTTTAGATTCCTCAAAACACACGGTAGAAACAGCATAGCCACGAGCCAAGAAGCGCTCGCCGTTAAAATTACTTTTCCTGCCACCAAATTGTCGCGCAACCGCAATAGCACTTTTTCCTTTGATGTATCCAATAGCTTCGGAAACTGAATATTTTGGCGGTATACTAATCAGCATATGCACATGGTCTTGAAC
>JBOFJV010000101.1:0-6371 GCA_051657005.1 Legionella sp.
TCGGTTGATACTAACCTCCTTTTGAGAGCGGATAGGGCCCTCCCACGTTTACACTATCGCTTTCGTTGCACGCCATGCTCTCAGACTCCGGAGGCGGCGAATGATTCGAACCGATTTATTATCTCATTCACTGTTGCCTTCAGGTCTCAAAAGACACTGGGCCACCTCTCATACTAAACTTAACGGAGCTCAATCACTTCAACCTGGCGGCTTACGGCTTACAACGTCCTTTGCCTACGCTTAACCATACGCGTTACCACATACAGCCCAAGGCTAAGTACGAAATGCGCTCGGTCGCGCTTTCCCGGTAGAACTTTCAGCTACTAGCGGTCGTGCACTTTCGTGGCGCACTTTCAATTTTGTCTAAAGATAGTTCGTTCCCCCCTGTACGACACGCAGTGGCGTATAGGGGGGAGTAGTTACAAAAAACTTACTAAATACACTTATTTTTTAAATCGAAAGGGATATAGAATTGACAAAAATAGGAGGGGGGAACAATAAACTAGAGATGCTTAAAGCGATTTACCTTAAGCATCCTCAGGCTTTAAATTTCCATTAAATCTTTTTCTTTTTCAGCAAGTAATGCATCAACTTCCTGAATGTACTTATCAGTAAGTTTTTGAATCACTTCTGTTGCGCGACGCTCATCATCTTCAGAAATAGCTTTATCTGTAACCAGTTCTTTTAGTTGAGAATTTGCATCACGTCGAATATTACGAATGGAAACTTTTCCTTGCTCACCATCATTGCGAACGACTTTAATTAATTCTTTTCGACGCTCTTCAGTTAAGGGTGGCATAGGAACACGTATCGCATTACCGGCAGTGGAAGGATTCAAACCTAAATCCGATGTCAAAATGGCCTTTTCTACAGCAGCTACCATAGATTTTTCCCATGGCGTCACTAATATTGTTCGAGCATCACTGGCCGAAATATTTGCAACTTGGTTCAATGGGGTTATTGTTCCATAATAATCTACTTGAACATGATCAAGCAAACCAACATTCGCCCGACCGGTTCTAATCTTTGTCATGTCAACATGCAATGCTTCGATGGTTCTTTTCATTCGCTTTTCTGAATCTTGCTTAATCTCATTAATCATGGTTCGCTCCGACTATAGTTCCTACACGCTCTCCAGATACAATCATTTTTAATGCATTAGGCGCAGTCATATCAAAGACCTGTAAAGGCATATTTTGATCCTGACACAGACAGATTGCCGTTGAATCCATTACTTCCAAACCTTGAGTTAAAACTTCAATGTATGATAAATAGTCATACCGTTTGGCGTTAGGATTTTTAAAAGGATCTTCTGAATAAACACCGTCTACTTTAGTGGCTTTCAAAACAACATCAGCCCCTATTTCTATCGCTCTTAAACAAGCAGCTGTATCAGTAGTAAAAAATGGATTCCCAGTTCCTGCAGCAAAAATCACCACATGTCCCGTGCGCAAATGCGTGATCGCCTTACGTCGATGATACGAATCAACTACTCCCAGCATAGGAATAGCTGACATAATTCGTGCAGGCATATCAATACGCTCTAAAGCATCTCGCATAGCCAAAGCATTCATTACTGTAGCCAGCATCCCCATGTGATCGCCAGTTACGCGGCCTACACCTGCCTTAAACAGTGCTTTACCGCGAAACAAATTGCCACCACCTACTACCAGGCCAACCTCTACACCCATTTTAATTAATTCAGCAATATCCCTAGCTAGTGTATCTAAAACTGAGGGGTCAATACCAAATTGCGACTTGCCCATAAGGGCTTCGCCGCTGTATTTTAATAGAATACGTTTGTATTTCAATTCTGGTCGATCTTCACTCATCATGTGCGAACCTGAGCCATCACTTCTTCAACAAAGTTATCTTCTTTTTTCTCAATACCTTCACCTACTTCATAACGAACAAAGGAAAGTACTTCAGTATTCTTCTCTTTCAAAAGTTGCCCCACTTTAACATCATGGTTTTTAACAAAAGGTTGTCCTAATAAACTGACTTCATCAATAAATTTATTGATCCGACCTTCAATCATTCTATCAATGATGTCTTGAGGTTTGCCACTTTCTTTTGCTTGAGCAGTAAAAATTTCACGCTCATTTTCAATCGCATCAGCAGAAACTTGATCTTTGCTTACAACAATTGGTTTGCTTGCAGCAATGTGCATTGCAATATCTTTTGCCAACTCTTCATCACCGTTCTTTAATGCTGCCATGACACCAATTCGCGAACCATGTAAGTAGTAGCCAATAACGCCCATATCGCAAGACATACGCTCTAAACGTCTTAGTTTAATGTTTTCGCCAATCTTGGCAACCAATTCTTGACGTGCTTGCTCTACAGTGACTCCAGCAGAAAGTGTAAGCGCTGATAGTTCTGTTACAGTTGTAACTGAACTGTTTAGTGCAGTCTCGGCAACCTTGCTTGCAAAAGAAGTAAAGTTCTCATCGCGAGCCACAAAATCAGTTTCACTATTGATTTCCAGCATCACCGCAGTACGTCCATCAGAAGAACGCGCAATAACGATAATACCTTCAGCAGCAACACGATCTGCCTTCTTATCTGCTTTTGCCTGACCTGCTTTACGCATTTCAGTAATCGCCGCGTCTATATCACCGTTAGTTGCTATTAGGAATTTTTTACATTCCATCATGCCCGCACCGGTACGTTCACGTAACTGCATGACTAAACTTGCACTAATTGACATTTTCATTTCTCCGTATAGCAAAAAGGGGGCTAATTGAGGTGTTAGACACCTGGCCCCCTATATTTCAAATATTAATTATTCCCCTGCTTTATCTGCATTACTAGCTTGTTCAACTACTTCTACAAATTCAGCATCAGATGCACCTACACCTACGGTATTACTCCCTTTCGCATCTAAAATTGCATCAGCAATACAGCGAACATAAATATCGACTGCGCGCATGGAATCATCATTACCAGGAATAATGTAGTCGATGTTTTTAGGGCTATTATTCGTATCCACAATACCAATAACAGGGATTTTCAATCGATGAGCTTCTTCTACAGCAATATGCTCAAAACCCACATCAACAACGAATAGAGCATCAGGTAAACCACCCATATTCTCAATACCACCTAAACCACGCTCTAGTTTTTCTAATTCGCGTGTTAGCATTAAAGCTTCTTTTTTAATCATTCCTTCCAGCAATCCTTTTTCTTTCATTTCTTTTAATTCTTTTAATCGAAAAATGGACTGACGTACTGTTTTATAGTTAGTTAACATTCCACCTAACCAACGATGGTCAACATAAGGCATACCACAACGTTTCGCATGTTCACGAATACTCTCTTGTGCTGCTCTCTTTGTACCAACAAACAAAATCTTTGCTTTGTTAGATGCTAATCTTCCAACGTAATTCACTACGTCGTTTAGCATCACCATAGTTTTTTCAAGATTGATGATATGGATTTTATTACGAGATCCAAATATATATTCGCCCATCTCAGGATTCCAGAAACGGGTTCTGTGTCCAAAATGAGCACCTGCTTCGAGCAGTTCACGCATACTTACATTATTCATTTTTTATCTCCAGGGTTATTCATCCACGCTTCCCATACGATACCCTTGAGGGACCCAATCATATGTGACGAAACGTGTGCGTATTTAAAGCGCGCTATTTATACCATATTCGATAGATTTCATCAATTCATTTTGACTCAAATCACTCTCCCTTCTGTACTAAGATTCAACTAACGGATTTATTTTATTAAAAATAATCGTTTTTTTGGCATAAACCAATTTTTATTACTAAGCTTTTTATATGTAGTAAATAGTGTACTCAAAATATAAGAAGAAAAAATGTACCAATATAATCCTAGAGCACATGTAAAAATATGGCTAAGTAATAATCCAAATGTATTCATGAACTTGGAAAACCAAATTCGCTTAATTGAAATGCGTGAAAAAAATTCTAATGATACAATTCATTTGGTATATGACTCAACATTATTGACTTCTTTATCGATACAGTCACTTCATGAATTTTGTAGTGAACATCGAATAATCCCTATCGATGCACACTCAATCAAAAAAAAGTTAAAGTCTGAAAATGAACGTGCTCTTTACCATTTTTATGCAGAAGAACTTCGTCATTTAAAAAAAGGTGGCAACCTTGCTGTTGCAAGCGATATCCTAAGATGGCTTTCACCAATTTTTAGACACGGAACTTATACTGATTTTGATTTTCCTATAGATACATCAGAACTTTCTTCGCCTATGGCTGTTGAAGTACCGCTTCTTCTCAACATTGGTAGTTTAAAAATGGGAAAAAAGGAGTTTATTTTAGCGAATAATGACTTTGTAGCCATTATTGATGAAACAGCGGCTCAAAAAGAAATCGAGCAAGTACAGATAGGACTTTTGACGAAGTTAACTCAATACAGTACAGATTTTATGGAGCGAACTGAGGCAGCATTGAGTAAAGATAATTTTCTTAATCGCCATTTACTGAAGTTCATGAGCAATCGCTCTGAATCCATTTATATCGCGAAATCAAAAAATATCCCACCATCAAATTGCCCTTACTCATCGTTAAAAGCAAGAGCATACATTACTGAGATAATGTCTGATAAAATTAAGTTTTTGAATTTTAATAAAATCGATTTTAACGAAACACATCAAGAAGTAATCCATCGATTAAGAAAAGAACTCCAGGCACAGCTAAGTTGGATAAAATATCTGTTTTTCAATAAAGAATATTCATTAATAAAACGCACTCTCTACTCAAATGATGACAAATTTTTAACCTATCTTATGAAAAAAGAACGCGATCTTTATTTAAAATCAATTGTCGTATGCACTACTGGTCCAATACAAATAGCCAATGCATTATTCAATAATTACGTTGTAGATGAAGACAAATTCCGTAAAGAAGTTCAACCCTTATCTTTTAATCATTATGGATTACAAAATGCATTTCGTTCACTAAACTCAATTCCATTACATGAGAATGTCTTAGGAATGCTAAAATTTCTTGGTGTCAATGATGGAGAACTTAATGATTCCTCGTGGCTGGACTCAGGAAAAAAACTACAAGCATCACGAACAAAACAACTTGCAGCACAACAAAAAGAGCGTGCTGCAAATCTACCATTGACCCTGTCAGCAATAAAAGCCAACATCGAATCGCTCCTACAAAAAAGCAAGAAATCACCCTATTCGTTTTTAAAAAGAAAAAATGAGCTAAAAACAGAAACCCTTCAGCGTGTATTACTTTGCTTTAATCAAGGAGAGCTTGATGTTCTTCAATTTAAAAAAGTTCTAAGTCAGACCAAACAACAGAGACTCGATGTTTCGACACAAAAGATGCTTGATGATTTAGAAAAACTTTGTCAGGATGCTGTACTTTTTAACCTGACCAAAGATAAGAAAATAAAATTGGATCTAACCTATCAAGATCCAGCAAAAAAACGAATGCTCGTATGGGGTCAATCGATGCATCAACACATGCACTGGGAGAAATAGAAAGAAATTATTTTGATCGAGTGAATACGACCAAATAGCGCTACTGCATTTATTTATTCTTTCGTCTATACTCCTTGAAGTCATCCCCGATGACGACGATGAAACAGGACCGTTAGTTCAATTATAATGAGGAATAGATAATGAGTAAAAAATTTATCTGGTTATCAGCAATTGCATTAGTATTCACTTTAGCTCAACCAAGTTTTGCATGTTCTGGTGATACAAAACAGTGCAATGCACATCATCGATTTGACAAGTTGGCCAAAGAACTCGATCTTAGCGCGGATCAGAAAGCCAAAATTAATGCATACAGAGACAAAGCGAAAGCGACTTTTAAAGAATATTACACACAGTTTAGAGCACTACGTAGTCAAATAAATACCATAGTCAAAGCAGATACAATCGATCAAGCAAAACTTGATTCACTAATCGAAAAAGTCAATAAAATAAGAGGTCCTATGTTAAAAAGTAGAATCATCATGCAACATCAAATGTATGCGCTCTTAAATGAAAAACAAAAAGCTAAATTTCTTGAGCTAAAGAAGAAATGGCATGAACATAACAGTCTTTAGCTGATAAATAAGTGCTTGGTTTTCAAACACCAAGCATTTAAAATACAGCAACTTATTCTTTCTCATTCAGTTTTTTGAGACACAGTACACTTAATAATAAGCTCGCTTTTATCAGACAAAAGCTCAATAAACTGGCTCTGTCCCATTTAAGGGGGCAGCTCTAATAACCCACAGAGCACCTTAACACGCACTCTGTAATTTTCAAAATTTCTAAAACCATAAGCTCTTCGCTGAATGATTTTCATTTTACGATGACACCATTCTGTGATTCCATTTGATTTACTAAACCGCCACATTCTGGCGAC
>JBOFJV010000102.1:0-3445 GCA_051657005.1 Legionella sp.
CAGATGCCCACAACCTCTGGGAAAGGTTAACTCAGTTTGAAAACTCTGTTTTGATGTTTGCCAAGCTTCAACATGTTCCTTTTACTAACAATCGTGCAGAATGCGATTTGCGCATGGGAAAGGTTAAACAGAAGGTATCTGGTTGCTTCAGCACAGAAAAATATGCCCAGGCTTATTGTCGCATTTCCAGTTATTTACAAACTATGCAAAATAAGGGAATAAATCCTTTGGTTGCTGTAGCTATGGCATTGAAAAATCAACGTTAGAGTACAGTTTCTTTCACCCCTGTACGTCACGCAGTGGCGTATATGGGTGAGTAGTTACCTTTTTCAGGCAAATACGCCTACGGAGATGCAAGAAGTTATCAATAAAATGACACGTGAGGTGAAGGTTTTTTCTGAACAAGCGTTAGACACATTAGAAAAGTTACACCAAACACTTGAAGAATACCCCAAAGCGAATCCAGTCTCCCTAAAGATGAATCTTGATAATGCAAATAATGCTTTTGATATTTGTAAAATACTTACTGAAGAGATGCAGGCGCTAGCTCAAAAAGAACTGGTTGGGCTTGAACAATTAAAGTTTGGTCACCACGATACAAAAATGACGGAGTTTATTACAGAAAAAGTAACGCAAATTAACAGCACGGCACCTCAAAATCTGGTCAAGGTATTAATCGAGTTAAACGAGCAAATTGTCAAACTAAAAAATGCAGAAATTACAAAAGACATTAAAGGGGCGATACGACAATATAAATAAAAAGCATGTCTCCTTGGTATTGGAAATACTAAAAAAGCTGAAGATATGGAACATGCTATGGGTTATGTCCTTGTTGAAGAACGAGAAAATCCACTCCAATCGGTGGCCTTTCAACGTGTTTTAGAAGTACTTGCCGGTAGTCGTTATTCAAATCTGGCGTGCAGTTCGGCCGATATGGATATAGAACATTCTACCTCGACAATTTTTAATCATTTTAAAGAGCGGCAATTGGCAGGAAAACCTCAATAATTACTGTCTGTGGAAGAAAAAGAGAGCAAGCCGATTGCACCACAGCAATTATCGGAGTAATTGATATACAATAGAAGCAACCTGCTTTCTACTTTGGGAGTAACTGATGAAATAGGAAATAATCAACAGAATAAATAAATCTAAAAATAAGACTCAAATTGACTTATCAAAAATGCAAATCAATGATGATCATATTAAAGAAGTCATGGGAAAAGTAAAAGAAATAAACCCGGCTATTTCAGTGATTGATTTGGACAATAATGAGCTCACGGATAAAGGTGCAATTGATTTAGCGTACAGTTTGCATGATTTCCATCAGCTCACCACACCACACTGAGTGTTCAATTTAATGCAATTGGAAAAGAAGGGGCACGTGCACTATTTACTCTTATGAAGGAGAATGCTTCTCTTAATATTTTATTTCGCGGGAATCTCATCACTGATTCAGCCGAAATGGCTTCAATTAAAGTACAAGCGTTTCAGACTCCGTTTTCCTTCAAATTTTAACCCAGAGCTCTCGAATGGATAATAGCACCGACTTAAGCAACCTGCCACCAATGTCTGGGAGAGAATTGTAGCCCGAAATATCTCGTTTCAAATCATCGGTTAACGAAAAGAGATAGGTCGAGTAAAATGAACTCTGATTTCCGAGTCTTTCACAGTAGGAATTATTTTTATTTGCTCTATGAGTTCTACAGCTACTGTTTTTTGAATTTTAGTCAGTGTGATGTTAATTTGGTCGTATCCTGGCAGATCTCCTGGTTGCACAATAAACTGATGAATATAATGAATTCGTTCTCCAATAATCGCTTGCAGTGTATCAAGAGTGATTGCGCCTGGTTTTGCATAGAAGGTTAAAACACACATGATTCTTTTTCTTTTGAATTTCTCTTCTAAAGGTTTCACAGCAATCAAAATGACCATAATAATGATGGTTGCAATAAAGGATGCATAATAAAGACCACCGCCCACAGCAAGCCCAATTCCAGCAACGGTCCAAATACTGGCTGCCGTTGTAAGACCGCGTATCACGTTGCCGCGCAGGAGAATGGCTCCTGCTCCCAGAAAACCAATACCGGAAACGACTTGTGCTGCAATACGGGATGGATCGAGAATGACATTGGGTGTCCCCAATATATCAAAAAAACTAAATGCGGAAACAAGCATAATCAAGCAAGAACCGACGCATACAAGCATATGGGTACGAAGCCCTGCTGCCCACAGTACCCGCTCCCGCTCCAAACCAATCACACTACCGAGCAATGCAGCAATGCAAAGACGCAAAACAATTTCCGAATGAGATAACATCATAAGTTATAATCTTAATGTAAAAAACGGGCTAATTATAGCATTAGTTGCGTTTAAGAGCATAGACTTTTATAGCCCTTAAACGCAATTGCGAACAGTAAACCATCTCCTATTCTATTGAAACACAACAGTGCCAATGTCTTTTAAATGAAGATTTGTGCTATATTTAATCATTAGCATCATTAAATTCAATGATGCTTACATCAGGAAAAAGCAGGATAACAAGATAAAAGGAGGTATCATTATGAACAGGAAATTACTTACCGCACTCTTGTTAACGTTTGCAACAGCAGCTTTAGCGGATAACGTTATCGTCACCCAAACTCAGGGTTGGAAAAGTGTTCCTATCACAGTAGACAGCCAAGCGAATACCTATACAGTGCAAGGACATGTTCCAGAGGGAGATTATTATTATACTTATTCTGGATATCGTTGCTTAAAAGAAAAAAGAGAAGCTATTGGCGTCAACGCGCTCATATTTCATGCTGGAGTTCCAGGTGGAAAGGATATTTATTGCTATGCAGAATAAAAAATGGTTGGTCCTGGTTGGCGCATCCAGGACCTGCTTTTACAATGCCTACACCTTGTACTTAGCGCTTGAAATCTCACCACTCAAACTTAATCATTCCAGATAATGGCACCAACTTAAGAAAAATATCTTGGCAAAAAAATATAGGCTGCTCTGAAAAGCCATAGCCGTCAAACCAAGAAACAAAGCACTATAGAATAATAATTCATTTTAACTTTTCAGTAAGGTTTTATTGCTGGATTTGCGTAACAGTTTCTGTGGGGAAAATATTGGTTTTGAAATAGATGCTTTGATATACTCGCCGAAGTTAATTTGTTGTGTAACTACTCACCCCTATACGCCACTGCGTGTCGTACATGGGTGAACGAACTATATTTAGAAAAAAATTGAAAAAATCAAAAAAATCAAAAAATACTTGACATGTTTTTTTGTGTTAAATTTCAAAATTCACTGCACGGCCCAAAATCTGCATTAGAAGCACCCTTGCAGATCCACCAAGATCATAAAAGCCTCGAAGGGGAAAGAAACGCTGTCGTGACAAAAGATAACGTCTTGGTGGCGATCCATGGAGGCCCAAAAAAACCATAGTATACTAACGTC
>JBOFJV010000103.1:0-2123 GCA_051657005.1 Legionella sp.
CATGCGACACAATGGTTATGGACGTACAACAATGAACGTCCAAATACTGCTATTGGAGGAATTCCTCCAAGGCAGAAATTGGCACTAGTTGCCTAATCCTCTACTTTTAGCTTCGGTTAAAAATGGGGGGATTACCTATCGATTTAAATTCGAATTTTGCATTGTCTCATGCTTATAGAGGATATATTTTTTATCAAAAGGATGAGCATGATAAGGCGTTAACTGATTTAAACAAGGCAATTGCACTTGACTCCATGTCCGCAATGGCTTTTGTTTCTAGAAGTCTTCTCTTCGACAAACAAAACAAACTGAACGATGCATTAGCCGACCTCAACAAGGCAATTGAACTGGATAGGCCTGTAACGGCATTTACTCTGGCCAACAGAGGAGCAGTTTTCTACCGACAAAATAAATGAGAAGAGGCGCTCACTGATTTAAACAAGGATCTTCAACTTGATCCTAAGAATGTAGTGCCTTGGCACTTAAAGGCACAATTTTCTACCGCCAGGGTAAAATAGATGAGGCGTTAAGTGAGTTAAACAAGGAGATTGAACTTGAGCCTAAGCATGTTGTTTCTCTGGAAGTAAGAGGTAATATCTTTGCGCGTTTGCATTATTTTGATGATGCCTTGGCTGATTTTAATCGAGTCCTTGCAATCAATCCCGGCATGCCAAGCGTTGTGCAAGCACGAGATGAGATTTTATCTCAACGAAGTCGCGCGGCCGAGACTTGACCTGCGATGGTACCTGTTTCTGCTCGCCTAGAGCAACAAGGCAAATTAAAAAATTACGCTGACAATAGAAATACATTTTTTGCAGTTGATGCTGAGCATCGAAACCAACCAAATGCGCGCACCATGGGCAGAGACAAACCGAGCATTGCCACACCCTCTGGACAGAATAGTTAAGGATTGATGTCGTGTGATTATATGGGGAATTCAATTATCATCGGTAGGAGTATTCCCATTAAGTGAACAGTTACCACCAACTTAAGTGACTAATGGTTAATGTCAAAAGTGAACAACAAGTCGCAGCACCCCATTGGTTCCTTGCGCGCTATTTCTTGCATCTTGTTCTGAGTAGACGTTGAGAAAGACAAAATGATTTTTTGTAAGACTGTACACCATGCCTGGGCCAATTGCCCAAACACTCTCTTTTCGACCAGGAACAGCACTGCCATTAACCAGTGTATCGGTAATATGGTTGAAAAATAACCATTTACTCCCAGAGTGAGTTTTTCAATGAGTGCATAACCAACAGCAATATCGGCGAAAATGGCTTGTCCTGCCTGGGTCGTATACGCAGTAGGCCCAAAAGACACATTTGGGCTATGATTAACGCCATTCCAGAGATAATGAAATCGCGCAGCTGTTGAGCGGTTTGGTGTCATCCAAAAGGTAAAAGCCCAATACTGATTTAAAGACCAAAAATGGCTACTTGGGTTAATCGCATCGACGCTGGTGTATCGACCTATGGGGGCAATGACATCAAATTCAAAACGTTGCACAAAAAGTGGTCCTTTTCCATCCTTGCGCATGAGAGGATCGAATTGCAGCTCTGGCCCAATCCACAAATCTCCAGGCCAGTTTTGCGCTTTGAGTACTGTATTATGTAATCCATCATTTACATTGGCATTGATAACCCAGGGTAACAAAGTCGATACGCCCAAATTGGCAGTGCGGAAAATTTTTATCGGGGATACGTAGAACAGTTGCGTTACATTAGCAATCACATCAAGATCGGTACGTGGTAAAGGAAGTTGGTTGCCATTTTGATCATTAAATCGATTGGACGAGTAGTATTGAAAGTAATCTTGAAAATAAAAACCGTGACCTGAAGGTGGGCTACCATCATAAAAACTGGTATATCCTAAATTTACCACCGGCTGATATAATAAGCAAACGCCGATGCAGTAACCAGCATCATTATTAAATGAAAACAACGATAAACTATTCCTCTTCCTTGCATAAAAAAATTGTCCTTTTACGTAACTACTCACCCCTATACGCCACTGCGTGACGTACAGGGGTGAAAGAAACTGTACTCTAACGTTGATTGTTCAATGCCATAGCTACAGCAACCAAAGGATTTATTCCCTTATTTTGCATAGTTTGTAAATAACTG
>JBOFJV010000104.1:0-3361 GCA_051657005.1 Legionella sp.
TTCCTTTTACTAACAATCGTGCAGAACGCGATTTGCGCATGGGAAAGGTTAAACAGAAGGTATCT
Organism: Legionella sp.; assembly: GCA_051657005.1. GTDB lineage: Bacteria > Pseudomonadota > Gammaproteobacteria > Legionellales > Legionellaceae > Legionella. The sequence goes on from JBOFJV010000104.1 coordinate 66, forward strand.
GGTTGCTTCAGAACAGAAAAATATGCCCAGGCTTATTGTCGCATTTCCAGTTATTTACAAACTATGCAAAATAAAGGAATAAATCCTTTGGTTGCTGTAGCTATGGCATTGAACAATCAACGTTCGAGTACAGTTTCTTTCACACCTGTACGTCACGCAGTGGCGTATAGGGGTGAGTAGTTACACCCTTATTATAAGGCATTTAATTCATTTGCTTTCATTTACCCTTCCAGTGATTTATCCACAAAATCTGTGGATAATCCTGTGTATAGAATACCTAACATCCTGTGAACTCAGCGGAGTTGGCTTCTGCCTTAGAACTTACCAAAGTGTTTCTATGCACTAAATTTCAATACACAAAAATTTCTAACCGTGTTTCAATAAACGAATAGGACTCATCATCACGAACGTAGTGAGAAATGACATGTTTCAGTTAGAGTTACTAAATACCATACCCCAGGACTACATCAATTAATTAAAAAATATGACGCAAAACGACAGATACTGGCAAGCAAAAAAAGTAACTCTTTTAGGCGCCCTTTCTAACGCGCTCCTTGGCCTTATTAAATTAATCGGTGGGTATTTTTTTCACTCCCATGCTTTGATTGCTGATGGAGTCCATTCTTTTTCAGATCTGATCACCGATGCAATGGTTTTATTTGCTTCTAAATACGGTAGCTTGGATGCTGATGCAAGTCATCCTTACGGACATCAGCGGATTGAAACTGCTGCCACCTTATTATTAGCACTATTACTGATTTTCGCTGGTGTTGGTATCGCCTGGGACTCTCTATACGATTTACTCAAAGTACAGTACGTAATGCCTAATTGGCTATCACTCCCAGTCATTTGCATTTCCATTCTCAGCAATGAAGCCTTATTTCATTACACTTTGCATATAGGAAAAAAGATTAATTCGAAATTAATTACAGCAAATGCCTGGCATCATCGTTCTGATGCCGCCTCGTCGCTTGTTGTTTTTGTGGGATTAATAGGCAGCATTGCCGGTTTTAGTTACCTTGATGCAGTAGCTACAATCATCGTGGGACTGATGATTGTTAAAATGGGATGTGATTATGCTTGGAATAGTGTTAAAGAATTAGTAGATACCGCAGTAAGCCCAGAATTACTCACCCAAATTGAACAAGTTATCCAGGGCGTAGATGGAGTCCAAAGAGTTCATCAATTACGCAGTCGCTATATGGGTGAGGATGTATTGATTGACGTCCATATTTTAGTTTCGCCCAAAATCTCCGTCTCTGAGGGGCATTATATTGCACAACACGTACATCATGCATTAACCGATCAAATTGAGCGTGTAAACGATGTGATAGTGCACGTTGACCCCGAGGATGACGAACTATCCAGCCCTTCTCTGCACCTACCCAGTAGAAAAGTATTACAAGAACAATTACTCAATGAAGTTCATATCTACTTTCCGCAAATTTTATATTGGAATTTACATTATTTGGATGGAAAGATCGGAATCGATATTGTCTGTGATGAAACATTCACGCAATGGCACGAATTACACCACCGCGTCATTTTAGCTTTAAAATTACAAACAGATATTGTCGAAGTGCGTTTATTTAGCTTGCATGAAGTCATGCATCACAACTAAACTATGGGGTTTTTGATTTTCTCTGCAATAAAACAGGATAAACAATGGTATCAGCTACCAGTTTAAAAATATTTTTTGCCGTTGCAATTTTTATAGTCATTTTGATTGCAGGCTGGTATCCCTTTAGAAAACGTATTAAAGACGATCAGCACATTGATTTTCCCATTGGCGAAACCCTGGCTACTGGTGTGTTTTTGGGCGCTGGATTATTGCATATGCTCCCCGAAGCAAATTCTTTATTCAAAACAATTGGATACAATTACCCGTTTGCGTTTATCATTACAGGCGCCGTATTTCTCATTTTCCTTTGGTTTGAGCACTTGGGTAAAGAGCTTTACCATAACAACAGCACCAAACATCCTGCCTTTGCTCTTCTCGCCTGGGGCATGCTTTCCATTCACTCAATCATGCTTGGCGCAGCATTAGGACTGAGTCATTACAACTCCATGATTATTATGATTTTTCTTGCCATCATTACTCATAAATGGGCAGAAAGCTTTGCCATTGCAGTACAACTGAATCAAAGTTCGATGAGTACAAACACCAGTCTTGTGTTTTTTCTTTTATTTAGTGTGATGACTCCTTTGGGAATTTATCTGGGTTGGTATTTTGGTCACGGCGTTGAAACACACTCACTGTTTGACCCCATTTTAATTGCTGCCTCAGCAGGCACATTTCTCTATCTTGGCACACTGCACGGTTTAGAGCGATGTGTTATGGTGGAGCGTTGCTGTAACCTCAAAGATTTTAGTTTTGTGATTATTGGTTTTTCTCTCATGGCTTTGGTTGCTGTTTATGTCTAAATTGTTACAGCAACAGCCAATTGTTCTCGCCTCAGGCTCATCCATTCGCTCAAAATTAATGCAATCCCTGGGTATTGAGTTTGCTGTGATCCCCTCACATTGCGATGAAGAAGCAATTAAAGCCTCTTTTCAATCAGAAAATGTCATTGCTTTAGGGTATGCGTTAGCAGCAAGTAAAGCTTTGGAAGTCAGCCAGCGTCATCCAGAACATTATATCATTGCAGCGGATCAAATCTGTCTTTTTGGACACACACTACTTAATAAACCGTTAAATCATCCTACTGCGATGGAGCATTTACGGTTGTTAAATGGGAAGACACATCAACAAATTGCATGCCTTTGTATCGCAAAAAACAATGAAATCCTCTGGCAACATCATGAAACAGCCCATTTAACACTGCATCATTTAAGCGAAAAAACCATTGAAGCTTATGTGCATGCAGAACAACCTTACCAAAGTTGTGGGGCCTACCATTTTGAAGCTCAAGGAAAATGGCTGTTCAAAGAAATCCGGGGAAGCGAGGATACGATTTTAGGTTTGCCATTATTTCCTCTTGTTGGTGCATTAATGAAACTGCAAGCAGTCTCCTTCTAAAACTCACAAAATGCATTTGAATATATTAAAAACATTGTGTTATTATTTTTCACCTAATGATTCATTGAGAAATTAAATGTTCAGTAAAATCACAAATCCTGACGCTATTTTAACAAATACCAATCAGTCAGACCGCAACCGCAAAGCAGGTGGATTGACGGTGGTGAGCAGCCCCAATGGCTGCCGGCGATTAGTTCAAACTAACTTTAAAAATTACCTTTCTCATCAGCACCGCTCGTTTTATCGAGCTGCTCCTGATTTTGAATATATTCCCTAA
>JBOFJV010000105.1:0-6721 GCA_051657005.1 Legionella sp.
CTACATGCGACACAATGGTTATGGACGTACAACAATGAACGTCCAAATACTGCTATTGGAGGAATTCCTCCAAGGCAGAAATTGGCACTAGTTGCCTAATCCTCTACTTTTAGCTTCGGTTAAAAATGGGGGGATTACCATCTTAGTTTCATCTATTTTAAATTTGTCGCTACTTTAGATTGAAAATTTCGTTGCAAAAAATTCCATAACGTGTTAAAATTGCTCTCCTATGAAAACGAAAATTACATACATTACTCTTGTTTTTGCCTTAATTACCATGATTTTTGCGGCTTGGTGGCTTTGGCATGCGAAACCGTCAACTGTGCTCTTTCGGCAGGCAAATTTTAATCGTCTACCGGGTTGGAAATCAGCCGATTTAAAGAAATCGTTAGTGACGTTCCAGGCTTCTTGTCGTGTTTTCATCAAGCAAAAACCCGAACAAATCGTTGGGACAGAGCATATTAATCTGCAAGTCAAAGATTGGCAGCCTGCATGTCAAGCGGCATTAAAAATCGATCCTTCTGCTGAAAAAGAAATAAAACAGTTCTTTGAAACCTGGTTTGTTCCTATCGAATTTACAGACACTGGAGAAAAACCAGGTTTGTTTACTGGTTATTATGTACCTGCAGTTAAAGGAAGTTACACCAAATCTGAAGAATTTCAGGTTCCTCTTTATGAAACACCTGATGATTTAATCACCGTTGATTTAGGATTGTTTTCTAATGATTTAAAAAATAAACGCATTATAGGACGCGTATCTGACAATCAATTGGTGCCTTATTACACGCGCAAACAAATAAATCACGGTGCGATTAATCTTAAAGCAAAGGTTCTTGTGTGGATAAACAGTCCAATTGATCGCTTATTTTTAGAGATCCAGGGCTCAGGTGTGATCGAGCTTGAAGATGGTGAGTCGCTTTATATTGGCTATGATGCTCAAAACGGCGCACCTTATACAGCTATTGCTGGAGTATTGATAAAAAAAGGAGTGATGACGAAGCATAATGCATCGATGCAAGCGATTAAACGTTATTTAGAAGCACATCCAGAGCACATGGATGAAGTGATTGATCAAAACAAATCATTTGTATTCTTCCGTAAAATGTCACTTGGGGTTGCGCTGGGTTCACAAGGAGTGTCTCTAACTCCTGGCTATTCTCTGGCCATTGACAAACAATGGATTCCTATGGGATCTCCTTTGTGGTTAAATACTACACGTCCAGACAGTACTAATCCAGATAAAAACAAGCCCATGCAGCGTTTAATGATTGCTCAGGATACAGGTGGGGCAATTCGTGGTCGAGTGCGCGGCGATGTGTTTTGGGGCGGTGGTGAGAAAGCAACATTAATTGCTGGCCATATGAAAAATCAAGGACATTACTGGATTCTCTTACCCAAACAAGCACTGTCACGATTAGAAAAAAGTAAATTAATTTCTGGATAAATTTAGCGAATTTTGGATCGCTAAAATTATATTTTTTCTCTTTTAATATAGGTTGTATTTATGAGATTTATTGCTGTTGCATTGCCTTTTACGTTTATCTGGACTTCAAGTCCAGACCAATTAAGTCAATGGTGTGAATTAAAAAAAAATGCTGAAAATCAACACTATCTGTCGTGCCTGTTAGAATATAAGGGAATGTTGAGCGCGAATAATACAAAGTACAATGTAAACAGTGATCATCCTGAAACCTTACACTTGTTAGAGCGAGTTAAAGCGCTGCAAGTACGCAAGGAAAATCATAAGCTGCAAGCGGCAGTTCTTAATTTACAAGGTTTAATTGAACGCGACATTCTTAAAGATCTGGACGCTGCGAATAAAACATGGGCGCAAGCACTTGCGTTACGAACTCAATTGCAAGCGCTTTCTGTCGCGAGTCTGTTAAGTAATTTGGCAAAAGTGTTTACAGAACAAGGAAAGCACATCGAGGCGCATCAATTGCAGGCAGAAGCGGTTGCTTTAATCGAGCCTTTGTCTCCGCTATTTGAAGAGCCATATGAAAAGCAGATTCTTGCTACTTTTTTCGCAGGGTTAGGTAATTGTTGTCGCAAAATTGGTGATGAACACTGTTTTAATGCATTCCAAAAGGCCATAAACTTCTGGCCAGAAAACATGGTTTTCCGCAATAATATGGCAATTGCATTATCCAAGATTAATAGTGATGATCCCAATGGGCTTCTGGTTGCAGAGGAACTGTTAGAGAAAAAGTATCTGGATGCAAAAAGCAAAAATCTATTTGTTACACCGTACTATCGTGCCGATGTGAACATTAAACTGGCTAGTTATTTTAAATCTGAAAGTGCGAAATACGCACACCACATTAAAATTGCAACTGAATGTCTGGAAACGGCTAAAGCTGCTATTGCAAACAATAATGATTATAAACCTGAATATCAGAAGAGGGCGCAAGCACGAATAGCAAAATTGGAAGGGGATCTGCAGTACGCTTTGGGGCAATCTGAGGCGGCCGAAGCACATTATGTGAAGGCAATCGAGTTGCGTCAATCATTAGGTGAACCTCAAGAGAAAAAAGACAAGTTCATTCGTAAAATTCCTAATACTTCTTTGGCTTTTAATCCTGCCGCTTTGTTTCGACATCCACGTAAGGAAAAGGAATCTGTTCTACCTGACTTTGATCTCACCATAACGAAGAGTTCTTAATTATTAGTCGAAGCAACCGTCGGGCAATATGTTGCCAGACGGTTGCTGCACCTATGTGATTGCTATTCTTTCGCTGTTTTACTGTCTATCGATGCGGTTACCATTTTTAATAGGGCTGCTGCTTTTGCACTATTTTGCGCTTCTTTATTATTATTTAATGGTTGTGCTGTATTGCCTTTTAAGGCATCGGCTAAACTAATAAACTTATATCCATTCTTTCGATACAGCTCAATAATATCTTCCAGGCATAAACTGTTCAGCAAATTGGCATGGATTAACAATATTTGTTTTACAGGTTGGCCTTCCACTTTTTTTGCACTACGTTCTGCTAAAAGAGTTTGTTTCCAGATGTAGGCCAAATAACGTTTCTTAAATGCAGGAAGGTTTTGTGCTCTTTTTCTATAAGGTATTTTATAGAATCGCGCATTAAACTCGTAATCTTTACTGTCAATTGTTACAGGAGCAATGGTGTATTGATGTTCTGCCAGGTAGGCCAACACTTTTTGTTTTTTGGCGCCAGTGCCTTCTGCAAGATAAGGATAACGGAAATATTTAGGCTCGGTCATCACAGGAGCCAAAGTGGTATCCGCACGATCAATATCCGCTATATATTTATCAGTACCAGTTTGATTCAGGCTGTAATGAGTATACGTATGATTTCCTAAAGCGAACAATTGATCTCTAAAGGCTTCAAGCAAATACCACTCATTTTTTGCTACGGCGCCACCGATTGCAAATCCTGTGGCGGGAACTTGATTGTCAACAAGTGCTTTGACAATCGCCATAAATCTGTCTTGTGTTCTTTTTAGACTTGCTGGCGTACTGCTTCCGGAGCCAACAAAGGGTAAATCATCGATTGTAATTGCAATTTCTTTCTCTTCGGCAAAGCATGCGGAATTAAGGATGCAAAACAAAAAAGCGACAGCGGTCCATCGACGTAACATGATATCCCCTGAGTTATTGTTATTATTAATAATTAACTATAGTAGACAATTCTTAAAAACGCCTAATTTTTAATAACATTTTGTTTTTAAAATCATTTTAATTAAATTTATCGTAGTGGATTGCATTTTTTATCCCTAATACATCACCTCAACGAGGCGATAGAAATTTGATTTGGAAATCGTGAGAGCAATTGTTTTGTGCATTTTTGGTTCAATTTGTGGACTATAATTAATAGATATACAGAATATCCAATCAAGAAAAGGAGCAATTATTATGGACTTGCAATCATTAACAAACGAAAGCCCTAAAATTATGGCGGTAATAGAAAATATAAAAAGTGACCCTAATTTTTTAAGTGAGTTAAAAGAAAATCCTCAGCAAGCTCTGAGTAAAATTGGAGTTGAACTGAATGAAGAAGAGTGAGCTATTGTCCAAAAGCTCGGTAATCTTGGCGAGCTGGAAGAAGAAGTTATGGGTTTCTTTGAAAAAATAAAAGGTTTGTTTGGTTTTAACACAACTTCATTGGGTTTTACGTAAGACAAAAAGCGTGGTTTTTTTTCTAAAAGGAAGGGTAATTTTTTCTTATTTATTCCTTTTTCGCTAAGTCATTTGATTCAATTAAAATTTATGCAGTTTTTATAAAGATAGTCTATATTAATAATGTCATTATCGATAGGGAGTTTCAAAGGAACGACACGTATAGATTAAGATTTATGAGTCAGATAATTATAGTGCTTTTTTCTTGATTAGCCCATGAGCTGGTGCATATGCTGCATGTTGCGCTGGTCATGGCGGTGTTGCTTCGTGTAATAAAACTACAGGGCAACAAATGTGTAAGGATGGAACAGCTTCTCCTACATGTACTTGTCCTAAAGCAAAAACTACGAAACCCAAAACAACTACGACTCAACCGACAACAAACAAAACGACTACAACGACAACACCTGCAACTACTAAAACGACCAAACCCAAAAGCAGTTTGTGGGGGGGTAAATCAACTACAACTACACCAGCAAGTACTACTACTAAAAGTACTTCAACCACCACCCATACCAAAGGATGCTGCTCAAAACATGGCGGGATAGCGCAATGTAATAAAAGTACGTGGCATCAACAATGTAAAGATGGCACTCAATCACCTTCTTGTACTTGTCAATAAAAATGTTACAACCTTGGTGTAGCGGCATCCAGGTTGTATTACTCTCTAAAACCTCAGTTAGTTGTTTAAAATAATGAGTTTTTAAGCGATACTCTCTTTGTTCCAAACAATGAAGATACCTCTGAATCGCTAACAACAGAGGGCTGGATTTAAAGCTTAAAGAGACAATTTTTATGAAAACCATCAGTAAAGAAGAACAACTGAAAATCACTCCCGATCAAGCCATTGATTTACTTAAAAAGGGTAATCAGCGGTTTGTGCAAAATTTGAGTTTTAATCGCAATCTGCTCCAGCAAGTCAATGAAACAGCTGATGGACAATTTCCTTTTGCTTCAATTTTGAGTTGCATCGATTCGAGAACGACAGCTTAATTAATATTTGATCAGGGGATTGGCGATATTTTTAGCATTCGCATCGCAGGTAATATTGTGAATGAAGATATTATCGGGAGCTTGGATTTTGCCTGTAAAATTGCCGGGTCTAATTTAATTGTGGTGCTTGGTCACACCCATTGTGGTGCCATAAAAGGGGCGTGTGATGGAGCGCAATTAGGTCATTTAACTCAGTTATTACAGAAAATTACGCCTGCAATCCAACAAGAAACATCGTTTACAGAGGTTCGTAACGGGAGTAATCTTGTTTATGTCAATGAAGTTGCTAAAATTAATGTGCAGAAAGAATCAAGGCTATTATCAATAAAAGTAATGTTATCAAATAATTAATTGATCAGGAAACCATTAAAATTATTGGTGGTTTGTATGATGTTGCATCGGGTAACGTCTCTTTTTTTGAGAAATAACTCGTGCAGGGAATAATTAAAGAAAAAATCAGAAAGTAGATGTTTTCAAGTTCCGATACTCTGGCAGTATTTTATGAAGCGATCGTTTTAATTTTTTTGCATAAAAATAAATTGAATTACTGATCAAATCGATAAGTACATACAAACCTGCTGCACTGGATGGCGTGTAACCAATAGTAGGGAGGTGTGGATGATTCCCTAATACGCCATACCATTGCCATGCAGAAAAATCAGTACCTAAAAACTCGACGTAATAGACCATGACAAACATGCTTAAATAAAATAAAGGTTTGTTCCTATAACTTAAAATAAACAGGAACAGGATATAACAAAGAAAACAGGCAACATCATGAAGTACCATTAACGACATAAATGCAGCAACAAAAGCAAATTTTCCTAAGAGGTTCTCTATCTCTTTATGATATTTCCATACCAGAGGTTCTGTACTGAGATAATAAACTGAGGCATAGATCATGGCATGACCTAAAGGAATATACATTGTAATGTTTTTTAAACGATACTGATATAAAACAAGGATTAACGAGCCCAAAACCTCAGCGCACAAGCTGACAATCGTCATTAATAAAATTAACCAGTATATTTTTCGCTTCGCTACAAATAAAAACAAGCTGTACGTGATGAGTACGAGCGTGTTGGCAATATTTTGTCCAGATGGATAATAAGAAGCGAACCACGGGCTATCAATAAATAAAAGAACAGGCGAACCGAATATAACGATACCTGTGAGAATTAAAATAAAATAGCTGTTAGTAAAATGGGCGATTTTTACTTTATTCATACTCAAATGAGGAGACAGATATTTTCTTATCATAACCTAGATTACCTGTAACTACTCACCCCTATACGCCACTGCGTGTCGTACATGGGTGAACGAACTATATTTAGAAAAAAATTGAAAAAAATCAAAAAAATCAAAAAATACTTGACATGTTTTTTTGTGTTAAATTTCAAAATTCACTGAATTGCCCAAAATCTGCATTAGAAGCACCATTGCAGATCCACCAAGATCATAAAAGCCTCGAAGGGGAAAGAAACGCTGTCGTGACAAAAGATAACGTCTTGGTGGCGATCCATGGAGGCCAAAAAAACCCATAGTATACTAACGTCAATTTAATCCATGACTGTTTGTATCGAT
>JBOFJV010000106.1:0-2494 GCA_051657005.1 Legionella sp.
ATCGGTTATAGCTTACATCTAATATTAATGGTTGATATCCGCTCACTTTTACTATGGAAAATCCAGGTAAATTTAGGATAAGATTGTACTTCGGCACTTGAATCTCCTTTTGTTCGCTAAATCAATGAGTTAGTCTAGAATAATTTGATTAAAGTGCCCCCTTAATTGGTGTAGAGCCGAAATTCGTGCGTTTCCTGATGGAGAATCCTACATCCGCATTGATTCCGAGGTTAAAAATAAAACAGTGATTTTAATTTGTACTCTAAATGAACCTAATTCAAAGGTATTACCATTACTGTTGATGGCACGCACACTTAAAAAATTAGGTGCGAATAAGATTTGTCTTGTTAGCCCTTATCTTTCTTATATGAGACAAGACAAGCAATTTCACCCTGGGGAGGCAATTACTTCGATTCTGTTTGCAGAATTAATTTCCAGTTACTTTGATTGCATGATAACTGTGGATCCTCATTTGCATCGTATTCATCGGCTTTCTGAAATTTATACTTTATCCGGATTGTTAACAGTACACGCGACAAAAAATATATCGGAATGGATTACTGGTCATGTGAGTCATCCGCTGCTGATTGGACCTGATGCAGAAAGTACGCAATGGATGTCTGAGATAGCCAATGCGCATCAATTGCCTTTTATCATTGGAGAAAAACAGCGTCTTGGTGATCGTAAGGTGATTGTTTCTTTGCCTGAAATTAAAAATACAGGTCAGACTCCAATACTGGTTGATGATGTTATTTCGACAGGGGTTATCATGATTGCAGTTCTTAAACAATTACAATTACTTGGATTTAAAAAGGCGCTGTGCATGGGCGTGCATGCTTTATTTGATCAAAAAACAGAACATAAGTTGCGTGCAGCAGGAGCTGAATACGTTATTTCATGTAATACAATTACTCATCAAAGCAATCAAATCGATATTTCAGATCTTTTGGCTCAAGGAATTGTTTCATTATGTTAGCGACATTGCTTTTTTTACGATCTAACTCTTGATTGGTTTGCTTATTGGCATCGAGAGGGAGCGAGGGCATCCTGAAGGAAGCCAATTTATCGGCGTCATAAACTTCACTTTATTATCGATGCTTGGCACATTAATCGCCGTGTTACAACAGACTCCTCTAACTATAGCGGTAAGTCTTTTTGTTATTGGTATTTTGCTTCTCAATTATTATCAATCAATTATTAATCAGAAAGAAAATAACAATATTGAAATCTTAACTGAAATTACTGCATGCTTCATTTTTTGTTTAGGTTATTTGATTCCAACATCACCTTTTTTGGCTATCACTTTAAGTGCGATTATTTTCCTGGTACTTATTGAGCGTCAACGTTTGCACATTTTGGCGCGAGAAAAATTTAAACCCCATGAAATCGAAACAGTAATCATCTTGGTTATTTTTACTTTGGGGATTTTACCGCTTCTTCCTGATCGCACATTCGATCCCTGGCATTTATTTAATACAAAAGATTTTGGTTTATTAATTGCAACAGTGGCATCGATTCAACTCGTAGGCTATATCGCCATTCATTTATTTGGTGAGCGATTAGAGATCTCTATGACTGGATTTTTGGGCGGATTGGTTTCAAGTACTGCTGTTTTTGCTCAATTGAATGACACATTAAAGCGATATCCTCAGGAGTGGGGCGCTATTCTTGCTTCAGGAATGTTAGCCACTGTTGCGATGTTAGTAGACGTTCTTATTATTATTTGGGTTGCATCGCCTGCTTTGCTTATTTTCATTATTTGGCCTGTGGTGGCAATTATTTCTAGTGGGATCTCGTTTTCGATGATTTTGATTTACTTTCAGAAAAAGACATCAGATGAGCGAATTTTATTAGCCACTCAGCTTAATCTATTGCCTATAGTACGTACTTCTATTTTTATAGGGCTATTATTGTTTCTTATCGCCATAGCACGGAGAATCATTTCACTTAAGGGAATTTTTTGATCTCCTTTTTGGGATGACTACTTGAAATTCATGGCGTTTCCTTAGCAACGGCTTTGCTTTATTTGGGAAATCAAATCCACGTTGATAACGCACGTTTGATGTTATACATCGCTATCTTTGCAAGTTACATCTCAAAAATAGCGTTAGTCTGTGGTTTTACTCCCTTTCGTTTTGCTGCTTACGCATCCGCGCTGCTTCTTGGGATGTTAGCGAGCGGGATCTTCGTATGGTGGTTTACCTACTTATTTGGTAACTACTCACCCATATACGCCACTGCGTGTCGTACAGTGGTGAACGAACTATATTTAGAAAAAAATTGAAAAAAATCAAAAAAATCAAAAAATACTTGACATGTTTTTTGTGTTAAATTTCAAAATTCACTGAACGGCCTAAAATCTGCATTAGAAGCACCCTTGCAGATCCACCAAGATCATAAAAGCCTCGAAGGGGAAAGAAACGCTGTCGTGACAAAAGATAACGTCTTGGTGGCGATCCATGGAGGCCCAAAAAAACCATAGTATACTAACGTC
>JBOFJV010000107.1:0-3451 GCA_051657005.1 Legionella sp.
AACAACAACTTCATTCTCTTTTAATGAAAAGAGCATTAACACAAAAGGCATGTCGTAAAGTAATACCTACCTTCTTAGGCATGCTGACTGAATTAAAGCAAAGTGCTTTTAAGGATTTAGCTTCATTGGGTAAGACCATGAGAGCTTGGAAAGATGAAGTCGCCAGAATGTGGCGGTTTAGTAAATCAAATGGAATCACAGAAGGGTTTCATCGTAAAATGAAACTCATTCAGAGAAGAGCTTATGGTTTTAGAAAATTTGAAAATTACAGAGTGCGTGTGAAGGTGCTCTGTGGGTGATTAGCGCTGCCCCCTTAAATGGGAAAGAGCCAAAATTGCAGCACGCTTCAGTGGGCCTGCAAATGCAAATCCGAAGGGTGTACGTCATCTTGCTGATCAAGCGGTGGCCATTTTAAGAGCGAGTCCACATGCGATTGATGTGCGCACTGATTGGCGTGAGCCTGTATTGCAAATTGTTCCAGAGTATCAGCAAGAGCGTGCTCGCTGGGCTGGTGTTTCACGCCTTGATTTAGCGCAAACGTTGGAACGATCCAGTGATGGCATCCCCGTAGGACTTTATCGCTAACAAGACAGCCTGATTCCTATTATATTACGTCAACCATTAAGTGAGCGAGATACCGCAGCAGTTTATTTGCCAATATTGCAAATCAATTCACAATTAAGTACCAAAACAATTCCTGTGTCGCAGGTCGTGGATGGCATTAAACTGGATTGGTCGGATTCCATCATCTGGCGTTGGGATCGTAAAAGAGCAATCACGGTGCAATGTTCTCCCTATCAAGTGACTGCAAATACGTTACGTGACAGTATTTTGCCTGAGTTTGAAAAAATTAAATTACCTCCGGGCTATACGTTAACATGGGATGGCGAATATAAAAGCAGCAAGGAATCTGCCGATGCATTAAAGCCTGGTTTGTTCCCTGCAGTGATCATCATGCTCTTAATTATTGTAATGTTGTTCAATGCATATCGCCAGCCACTGATTATTATTGCGGTAATCCCTTTTGCGATGATTGGGATTACGTTTGGACTGCTCCTTACGGGTGTTCCTTTCGGGTTTATTGCTTTGCTAGGGGCGATGAGCTTGTCAGGGATGATGATTAAAAATTCAGTGGTGTTGTTGGATCAGGTGAATATAAATATTGCCAATGGAATGAAACCTTATGATGCAGTTATTTCAGCAGGGTTAAGCCGTTTATCACCCGTAGTGAATGCAGCAGTGACCACCATTCTAGGGGTTATTCCTTTATTGCAAGACGTTTTTTGGGTTTCACTTGCGGTGACCATTATGTTTGGATTAACGGTAGGAACGATCCTCACCATGTTCTTAGTGCCGGTGTTTTATTGTATTTTGTACCGTATTAACCAGAAATAGAACCAAACAAACATCAACCAATGATATGGTAGCCACTATCAATATAAATGGTATCCCCGGTAATATTTTTGGCATAGGGGCTTGCAAGAAAAACAACCATAGCCCCTACATCATCGATATCAACTAGCGAGCGTAGCGGTGATTTCTCTTTTGCTTGTTGAATTAAATCATCAAATTTATCAAGGCCTGAGGCTGCTCGTGTTTTGAGAGGACCTGGAGAAAGTGCAATCACACGAATTTGTTGTGGCCCTAATTCGACTGCCATATAACGCACAGAGGACTCCAATGCTGCTTTAACCGGTCCCATAAGATTATAATTTTCCACCACTTTTTCCGCGCCATAAAAAGACATCGCAAATAAAGAGCCACCATTTTTCATCAAGGGTTTGGCCAGATTGGCCATACGAATAAACGAATGACAGGAAATGTCCATGGCCATGAGAAATCCTTCTTTAGAACATTCGTATACAGGTCGTTGTAAATCCTGCTTTGGCGCAAAAGCAATTGAATGGACAACGACATCAATTTGGCCCCATTTTTTTCCAATTTGCAAAAAAAGATTCTCCAAATCATGAGTCTGAGTGACATCGCATTCACAATAAATAGACGGCTTCAGTTCTTTGGCGATTTCATCCACGTAGGGCTTGGCTTTTTCATTTAAATAAGTAATTGCAAGCTCAGCACCAGCCATTTTTAACGCGCGTGCACAACCGTAAGCGATGGAGCTGTCATTGGCAATACCGATGATTAATGCTTTTTTTCCTAAAAGTAATGAACGGTCCATGCTCATAACTCCTTATTTTTAAGAAGACGGTAACAATGATTAGCAATAATCCATTCTTCACTAGTTGGAATAACATAAATGTCGACAACGCTTTTAGGGGTACTCATCATTAATTGATTGGTTTTGTTTAACGTTGCATCGACCTCAAGATCAAGCCATTGACTGTCTTGACAGACGGCTTGACGAATTTGCCATGCATTTTCACCAATGCCTCCAGTGAAAACCAAAACATCGAGTCCACCAAGGGCAGCAGTGAGTGCTCCAAGTTCTCTTCGTATGCGATAGACAAATAATTCAATTGCTTCTTGTGCAGGAGGGCTCTTATCTTCAAGCAATTCTTTCATATTAAATGTAGTGCCGGAAATACCCAATAAGCCCGATTCTTTATAAAGCAAGTTTTGAATTGCATTGGCACTCATTCCTTCAGATTGTAACAGATAGAGAATAACTCCAGGATCGATGTTGCCACAGCGTGTGCCCATGACAAGTCCATCTAATGCAGTAAATCCCATGGTACTGTCAATTGATTTTCCCTCTTTAACCGCACACATACTGGCCCCATTACCTAGATGCGCGATAACGATTCGACCCAAGTGTTTCTGGGGGGCGATATGGTGCAATTGATGCATGATAAATTCATAGGAAAGCCCATGAAAACCGTATCGTTTGACTCCAGATGCAAAAAATCTTCTCGGAAGACCAAATAAGTCCGCTACATGGGGATGAGTTGCATGGAAGGCTGTATCAAAACACGCAATTTGCGGTAATTCGGGGTAGAGTGTGCTGATGCTCTCAATGGCCTCCAGATTGTAGGGTTGATGGAGTGGCGCAAAAGGAATGAGTTCTTTTAATTTTTTAACGATGTCATCGGCAATTAAGATGGGTTGAGGAAACTCCTTGCCTCCATGTACCACGCGGTGACCTACTGCGCTGATTTGAAAGCCAAATTGATTGGTTTCCAACGCGGAGAATAATAATTCATAAAAGTAACTGTAACTGTTTTCTTTGGCGAAGTGATTTTCTTGCATTAACACATCATTTTTATCAAAAAGCTTCAGAACTGGAGATTCTTTAATATTTTCCACAATGCCATGCAACAGTTTGGGCAAAGACGTACTCAATTCGTAGATGGCAAATTTAATACTTGAAGAACCTGAATTGAGTACCACAATATGATGATTGTCCATAATGTCTCACTGGGTTTAAGTGCAAGAGTTCATTTAATGGTATCAACTTAAGCGAAAATAACATGGCCTCGTAGCCTGGGTGGCG
>JBOFJV010000108.1:0-1908 GCA_051657005.1 Legionella sp.
AGTTATTTACAAACTATGCAAAATAAGGGAATAAATCCTTTGGTTGCTGTAGCTATGGCATTGAACAATCAACGTTAGAGTACAGTTTCTTTCACCCCTGTACGTCACGCAGTGGCGTATAGGGGTGAGTAGTTACATAATTTTTGCTAACCAGTTTTTTTCTTGAAGAACAGTCATTAAACATTCCATAAAAATTGCTTCTACATAACCATATCGATAAAAATGATGTATGGGTAATTCCCTTTGATAATCATCTGAATCTAAATTTTCTAGTGTCCAGTTTTGAAGAAAATTGTGTTTTGCTGCCTCAGCAAGCCATGCTATAAAAAGTGGATCTGAGTTTTTCATTGCAGGATCTTTAACTAATTGACGAGTAAGAGGGCATAATCCGCGTATCACAAAATGATGCTCCAAAGCGGTTGATGCATCTTGAATATGGGTTTCAAAGTAATATAAAAGAGGATCTCTGAGATTCATAGGTAAACCTGACAATTCATTTGGAGTGAACAGCTGGTTTACGCCACCCATATCACGATAAAGAAAAGAGCATATGCGCTTGTCCTTATCTAATACAAGGAGCAGATTCTGTGCATGTGCTTCTATAGAAATGTTACAATACAGCAATAATTCAATGACAATGCGCGCAAAAGGCGATAAAAAATACTTACTGAGAAAGACAGTAGCATTTCCACCATTAACCGTGATTATTTCGCGAAAAAAATCACGATTCTTGATTCCATGCAATGAAAATAAAGGTATATGGTAAAGTTTTTCCTCATTAGCTAATTTAGGATTTAAACAATTCGGTAATTGGCGGTATATCATGCCAGCCTCATATCCTTTAGGTATATAAGCTAAAGGTTCTTCAAAAATAGTTAAATTTAAATCTTTTTTTGCCAATTTTTGAGTGAAAATGGCACTGTTCCCAACACTTAATCCACACTCTCGTCTTGTTACAATCCGCGAAACGCCACCATGTTCTTCAGCTAAGCTCAGCTTCACCATTACAGGTTAAAAACTTCCCTCAGCATTCGGAAAAGCGATTAAAACTGTCCGAAAAGAACTGAGTGATAGTGCGGATAAGCTAATGACTTCATATTTGGAATCGTTCAATAAGTTGCAATAAAATGCATTGGATTGTGGATGAATTAAAAATAAAATCAGTTCTTGATTGTTTCTTATTTTAACTAATGGACAATACGTTGCGCGCTTTAAATTCGTAAAAAGAGTGTCTTCCTGTACCGGAAGCAAAATGCCTTTTACTTCAAAGGGGGAAAAAACCTCAGGATGATAATCATTTTTTCTGAAACAGCAGTATCTGAGCGATAGCCAGCCCTTATTCTTTTTATTCATGTAACTGAATCAACAGAATAAGCTATCCTCGTTTCTGCTAGTGACCCAATAAATCGACATTTCTCATAGTAAACAAATTTTAATAAGGACTCATGCTCTAATAAAAAACGAAAGGCAAAAAAACAAGAGTCCCTCAAAATAATATCTTGCAAGTTTTGCCAAGAAGCAGGGAGATGGAAATGTTCACACATGACGGTATTTAGGTGTTCTTCAGCTCTTCATAGCCATCTAATTGGTTAATTTGTGTTTCTGTTAATCTCTTCTGAGCAGGAATATGCTTAGCAATTGTAGCGTATCTAAATTGATCATGCTGATTCTAATGTGGGTGGTAATGGGGATGTGTATTATCGTAAATAGTTCGCAATACGTGAGTAGGAATATTTGGCTCTACACCAATTAAGGGGGCACTTTCATCAAATTAGTCTAGACTAAGTCATTGATTTAGCGAACAAAAGGAGATTAAAGTGCCGAAGTACAATCTTATCCTAAATTTACCTGGATTTTCCATAGTAAAAGTGAGCGGATATCAACCATTAATATTAGATGTAAGCTATA